>PARB01000004.1 GCA_002709505.1 Paracoccaceae bacterium
TCCGGCCATTATTTCTTCAACACCCCGATCGGGCGCGGCTACGACGACGGGCTGGTGTCGGCAATCGCCATCCTCGACATGCTCGACCGCAACCCGGGCAAGTCGATGGCGGAGCTGCGCCGGGCGCTGCCGAAGACCTGGGGCTCGCCGACGATGTCGCCGCATTGCGCGGATGAGATCAAATACGAGGTGGTCGACCGGGTCGTCGCCCGCTTCAAGGCGATGAAGGAAAAGGGCGAGACGATCGCCGGACATGAGATCGTTGATCTGGTCACGGTCAACGGTGTGCGCGTCGTCGCCGACGACGGCACCTGGGGACTGGTGCGCGCCTCCTCCAACAAGCCGGAGCTCGTGGTGGTGATCGAAAGCCCGGTCTCAAAGGACAGGCTGCACGAGATGTTCAAGGCGGTCGATACGGTATTGCGGGAAAACCCGGAAGTCGGCGCCTACAACCAGACCCTCTAGGCCGATCCGGGCCGGCCGTTTCTGTCTCCGCTCCTGTGGGGAGCGCCGGGCGGCGCTCGGCCCTTGCCGAGGGCCGCGCACTGTGCAAAACGGACGGGTGGCGGCGCCAATGGCGTCGTGCCCCCTAATCTTCAGCACAACGACCGGTCAGGATCGATCCGATGGCAGCGGACATGACGTCAACGCCCCCCCTTGAGGCCTTTGCCGCGCGCATGACCGACCGCTCCGCGGTGATCGGGATCATCGGCCTTGGCTATGTCGGCCTGCCGCTGGCCTCCCGGTTCAGCGAGCTCGGTCACCCGGTGGTCGGTTTCGACGTCGATGCGGCCAAGGTCGCGGAACTGAACGCCGACGGCGGCTTCCGCCGCTATGTCGGGCAAACGCGCGAAAGCGTCCGCTTTTCCGCGCCCTTCACCGCGACGACGGATTTCCAACAGGCCGGCGCCTGCGACGCGCTGATCATCTGTGTGCCGACGCCCTTGGGCAAGTATCACGATCCCGATATCGGCTACATTCTGGACGCGGCGCGCAGCGTTCGTCCGCATTTGCGCCCCGGTCAGGTGATCGCCCTGGAATCGACCACCTATCCCGGAACCACCGAGGACGACATGCTCCCGGTTCTGGCGCGCGACGACCTCACGGTCGGCGAGGACATTTTCGTCGTCTATTCGCCCGAGCGCGAGGATCCGGGAAATGCCTCCTTCAGCATTCGCCAGATCCCCAAGGTGGTGAGCGGCGTGACCGCCAACTGCCTGCGTGCGGCCGAGGCGCTATACGGCGGTGCGGTCGACACGCTGGTTCCGGTCGCCTCCACCCGCGTGGCGGAGATGACCAAGCTTCTGGAAAACATCCACCGGGCGGTGAACATCGGCCTCGTGAACGAGATGAAGACGCTCGCCGACCGCATGGGCATCGACATCTTCGACGTGATCCGCGCGGCTGCGACCAAGCCCTTCGGCTTCACCGCCTTCTATCCGGGGCCGGGCGTTGGCGGACACTGCATTCCGGTCGATCCCTTTTACCTGACGTGGAAAGCGCGCGAATACGGCGTGCACACGCGCTTCATCGAGCTGGCCGGCGAGATCAACCGCTACATGCCCGAGTTCATCGTCGAAAAGCTGATGGATGCGCTCAATGGCGAGCGCAAGGCGCTGAACGGCTCGCGGGTGCTGGTGCTCGGCGTCGCCTTCAAGAAGAACATCGACGACATGCGCGAATCCCCGAGCGTCATGGTGATCGAGGGCATTGCCGCGAAAGGCGGCGAGGTCTTCTACGCCGACCCGCATGTGCCGGCGCTCACGCTGGCGGACGGAACGCGCCACGAGAGCCTGACCGCCGACGCGCAGACCGTGGCAACGATGGACGCCGTGGTGATTGCCACCGACCATGATGCCTTTGACTACGCGATGATCGAACGCGAGGCGAAGCTGATCGTCGACACGCGCGGCCGCTTTCCGGCCAGTCATGCCAAGGTGACGCGCGCCTGACCGATTGTGTTTTTCGCCCCGGTCAGATAACCCACCCACTGGACCAGTCGACGCGCGGCGGTTTGGGCCGAGAAGGCCACGGACCCGCGCGATTGCAACAAGAAGCGGGACGTTGTTGATGTACGAAGCCATCGATCCAAACCCCAGCTTTCCCAAGCTGGAGGAAGACATCCTCAAGTTCTGGGAAGAGAACCGGATTTTCGAGGCTTCCGTCGAGCAGCGGCGCAACCAGGAAGGGGCTGGCGAATACGTCTTTTACGACGGGCCTCCCTTCGCCAACGGCCTGCCGCACTACGGTCATCTCGCGACTGGTTTCGTCAAGGACCTGATCCCGCGCTACCGCACCATGCGCGGCGACTGCGTCGTGCGCCGCTTCGGCTGGGACTGCCACGGCCTTCCGGCCGAACTGACGGCCGAGAAGGAACTGGGCATTTCGGGCCGCAACGAGATCCTCGACTACGGCATCGGCAAGTTCAACGCCCATTGCTCGGTCTCGGTGATGCGCTTCACCAACGAGTGGCGCTATTACGTCAACCGCCAGGGGCGCTGGGTCGATTTCGAGAACGATTACAAGACCATGAACCTCTCCTTCATGGAGAGCGTGATCTGGGGCTTCAAGCAGCTCTGGGACAAGGGGCTGGTCTATCGCGGCTACCGCGTGGTGCCTTATTCCTGGGCCGTGCAGACGCCGCTGTCGAACTTCGAGACCCGCCTCGACAACTCCTATCGCGAACGCCAGGATCCGGCGCTCACCGTCGGCTTCCTGCTGAAGGATGCGGCCTTTGCCGGCGTGCCGACGCGTCTTCTCGCCTGGACGACGACCCCCTGGACACTGCCGTCGAACCTTGCGCTCGCGGTTGCGCCCGACCTCGACTATGCGGTTCTTGAAAAGGACGGCCAGAGGGTCGTACTCGCCGAGGCCGCGCTTGAGCGCTACGAGCGCGAGTTCGGCGAATGGAGCCGCGTCGACACGCTGAAGGGCTCGGCGCTCGCCGATGCGACTTACGAGCCGTTGTTCCCCTACTTCAAGGACACGGAGAACGCCTTCAAGGTTCTCGCGGCCGATTTCGTCGAAGCCGGCGACGGCACGGGCTGCGTGCATATCGCGCCGGGCTTCGGTGAGGACGACTTCGAGCTTGCCAAGGCTCGCGAGATCCCCCTCGTCGTGCCGGTCGACGAGGCGGGCAAGTTCACCGCCGAAGTCACCGACTACGTTGGTCAGAACGTGATCGAGGCGAACAAGGACATCATCCGCGATCTCAAGGCGCGCAATGTCGTCTACCGCCACGAGACCTATCTGCACGATTATCCGCATTGCTGGCGCACCGACACGCCGCTGATCTACAAGGCGATCGATGCCTGGTATGTCGCCGTGTCGCAGTTCAAGGACCGCATGGTCGAGCTCAACCGCGAGATCGACTGGGTGCCGGAGCATGTGCGTGACGGCCAGTTCGGCAAGTGGCTGGAGAACGCCCGCGACTGGAACATCTCGCGCAACCGCTTCTGGGGCTGCCCGATCCCGGTCTGGGTGAGCGACGAACCCAATTATCCGCGCATGGACGTCTATGGCTCGCTCGACGAGATCGAGGCGGATTTCGGCATTCGTCCCGACGACCTGCACCGCCCGATGATCGACGAGCTGGTGCGTCCGAACCCGGACGATCCGACCGGCAAGTCGATGATGCGCCGCGTGCCGGAAGTTCTCGACGTCTGGTTCGATTCCGGATCGATGCCTTTTGCCCAGGAGCATTATCCGTTCGAGAACAAGGAGCGCTTCGAGCAGAATTTCCCAGCCGACTTCATCGTGGAATATGTCGCGCAGACGCGCGGCTGGTTCTACACGCTGATGGTGCTTTCCACCGCGATCTTCGACCGCGCGCCGTTCCGCAACGCGGTCTGCCATGGCGTCGTGCTCGACGAGAACAAGCAGAAGCTCTCCAAGCGCCTGCAGAACTACCCCGACCCCGTCGGCGTCTTCGACACCTACGGCGCGGACGCGCTGCGCTGGTACATGCTGTCCTCGCCGCTGCTCGTTGGCGGCGATCTGGCGGTTGCCAAGGACGGACGCGGCATCGCCCAGTCCCTGCGCCAGGCGATCATCCCGATCTGGAGCGCCTATTACTTCTTCACGCTCTACGCCAACGCCGACAGCTACAAGGCGCGGGTGCGCTTCGACCAGAAGGGGCTTCTCGACCGCTACATCCTCGCCAAGACGCGCGAGTTGATCGAGAAGGTTCAGGGCTCGCTCGACGCCTATGATATTCCGGGCGCCTATGCGCATGTGCCGGGCTATATCGACGCGCTGAACAACTGGTACATCCGCCGCTCCCGCTCCCGCTTCTGGGGCGAGGAGATGACGGACGAGAAGCGCGACGCGCTCGATACGCTCTACACGGTGCTGACGCATCTGATGCGCACGCTCGCGCCGATGATGCCCTTCGTGTCTGAGCGCATCTACAAGGGCCTGACCGGCGAGCTATCAGTGCATCTGGCCGACTGGCCCGAGGCCGAGGCGCTGCCGAACGATCCCGATCTCGTGCGCCGCATGGACCTGATCCGCGACATCTGCGCCTCGGTCATGTCGTTGCGCGAGGCCAAGCGCCTGCGCGCCCGCTTGCCGTTGAAAACGCTGACCGTCGCCCATCCGGAGGTCGAGGACCTGCGTCCCTATGCGAACCTCATTGCCGAAGAGGTGAACATCAAGGACGTGGTGCTGGAAGCCGATCCGCTGTCGGTCGGCGAGCACCGCCTTGCGGTGAAACCGCAGATCGGCAAGCGCCTCGGCAAGAAGATGAAGGACGTAATGACGGCCTCCAAGTCGGGCGACTGGACGCTTCGTCCCGACGGGATCGTCGAACTGGCCGGCGTGGAACTGCCGCCGGAGGACTACACGATGCGTGTGCTGGCGCCGGAAGGCTCCGACACGGGTCTCTTCGATGCCGGCGCCGGCGTCGTCCTGATGGACACCCAGCTCTATCCGGAGCTGGAGCGTGAGGGCTACGCCCGCGACATCGTCCGCCTGATCCAGCAGACCCGCAAGGATGGCGGCTTCAACGTCTCCGACCGTATCCGTCTCAATCTGACGCTGCCTGAGGAATTGGTCCAGGCGGTGGAGGAGCATCGCGAGCGGATCGCAGCCGATACGCTGGCGCGCGAATTCACGCTCGGCGGGGGTGTCGAGGGCGGTTTCAGCGCCACCCATGAGGTTGGCGGCAAGGACGTCGTGATCGAGATGGCGCGCATCGACGCCTGACCGGCTTTTCGACGGCTTGTGAAGACGCAATGCGCCGCGGTCCCGAACAGGGGCCGCGGCGTTTTTCGTCCGGCCGGGGCTTGTCGGGAAGCGCTTGACCTTCCAGTTACTGGAATGGCCATGGTAATGGCACACGCTTTGGCAATAAAGGATCGGACGATGAACATCGGCGCTGCGGCGGAGCGTTCCAAGCTGCCGCCCAAGACCATCCGCTATTATGAGGAAATCGACCTGCTGCGCCCGACGCGCGCGGCCAATGGCTACCGCGACTATTCGGATGCCGACATTCACCGGCTTCGCTTCCTGCAACGCTCGCGCAGCCTGGGCTTTTCCATCGAGGAATGCCGCTCGCTCCTGTCGCTCTATGAGGACGAGCAGCGGGCAAGCTCTGACGTCAAGGCGGTGGCGCTGGAAAAGATCGGCGAGGTGGAGCGCAAGATCGCGGAGCTCCAGGCCATGAAGGCGACCCTGTCGCGTCTCGTCGACTGTTGCCATGGCGACGGCCGCCCGGATTGCCCGATTCTCGACGATCTCGCCGGCCGGAGCGAAACGTCGTGAACGCCCGGTCCGCCGTCCTTCTGGGAAGTGCCGCTCTGATTGTCGCGCTCGGCGCGGTCTACATTCTGGGCGGTGACGGAGACCGCGCGGCGCCCGCGTCCGGCGAGGCGCTTGCCGCCGTCACCGTTCCACCGCTGAGCGGCGCGGCGGCTGAAGGCGCGGAGATCTTTGCGGCGAATTGCGCGAGCTGTCACGGCGCCAATGCCGAGGGCCGGGCCGGAGAGGGGCCGCCGCTGGTGCATGTGATCTACGAACCCGGCCATCACGCCGACGGCGCGTTCTTCCTCGCCGTGGCGCAAGGGGTGCGCCAGCACCACTGGACCTTCGGCAATATGCCTCCCGTTGCCGGCGTTTCATCCGACGAGATTGCGCGCATCGTTGCCTATGTGCGGACCCTGCAGCGGGCCAATGGCATCGAGTGACGCGCGGACGCGTTTGCCCTGAGCGGTCAAACCCCTATGATCGCCCGGACATACAGTCTGGGAGGCAGTCTTTTATGAAACTCATGCGTTACGGCCCCGTCGGGGCCGAGAAGCCGGGGCTCGTCGACACGGCGGGGCGCATCCGCGACCTCAGCGCCCATATCGACGACCTGTCCGGGGCGGCATTGTCGGACGAGACCTTCGAGCGGCTCCGCGCGATCGATGCCGAGACGCTGCCGGTGGTCGAGGGCACGCCGCGAATCGGACCCTGCGTCGCCGGCGTCGGCAAATTCATCTGCATCGGGCTCAACTATTCCGACCATGCCGCCGAGGCGGGCATGGATGTGCCGCCCGAGCCCATCGTCTTCATGAAGGCGACCTCGGCGATCTGTGGCCCCGACGACGGCATCGAGCTGCCGCGCGGATCGGTCGCGACCGACTGGGAGGTGGAACTCGGCGTCGTCATCGGCAAGCATGCCAAGAATATCGCGGAAGCCGATGCGCTTGATCATGTCGCCGGCTATTGCGTCGCCAATGACGTGTCGGAGCGCGATTTCCAGATCCGGCATTCCGGGCAATGGGTGAAGGGCAAGTCCGCCGACACCTTCGGGCCGATCGGTCCCTGGCTGGTCACCCGCGACGAGGTGCCAGATCCCCAGAGCCTGCCGCTCTATCTCGATCTCAACGGCAAGCGCTACCAGGATGGCACCACGGCGACGATGGTCTATAGCGTCGCCTTCGTCATCGCCTATCTGTCGCGCTTCATGAGCCTGCATCCGGGCGATGTGATCGCGACCGGCACGCCCCCGGGCGTCGGCATGGGGCAAAAGCCCGATCCCGTCTATCTCAAGCCCGGAGACCAGTTGGAACTCGGGATCGCCGGGCTCGGCATGCAGCGCCAGACGGTGCGCGCATCGCTCTAGGGTTCGACCCGACAAAAGCAAAAAGCGCCGGAGCATTGCTGCCCGGCGCTTTTTTCGTTGTCTGTTCAGCCCCGCGAGGCTGGATCAGCTGGCGTTTGCCGAGCGCGGACCGCGGAAGCGGCCCCGCTGTGCGCCTTCCGACTGCGTGCCGGGGCGCGGGGTGCGATAGGGGCGCTTTTCGCCGGCAGGCTTGCCGTCGCGCGGACCGCGCGAACCGCCGGGGGCACCGTCGGACGCATGTGCGCCGGAATGACCGCCCGCATGGGCGCCATCGGTGCGCGGCTTGAACGAACGGCGGGCCGGCTTGCGGCCCTTGCCGTTCGACGTGTTTCCGATCGGGCCGTCGTCGTCGCGCTCGACCAGCGTCTTGCCGATCAGCTTCTCGATGTCGCGCAGGAACGGACGTTCGCTGCGGTCGCAGAAGGAGATCGCCGAGCCGCTTTTGCCGGCACGCGCGGTGCGGCCGATGCGGTGGACATAGGATTCCGGCACATTCGGCAGTTCGAAATTCACCACATGCGACACGCCGTCGACATCGATGCCGCGCGCGGCAATGTCGGTGGCGACCAGGATCGGCGTCCGGCCCGAGCGGAAGGATTCCAGCGTCTTCTGGCGCTGACCCTGGCTCTTGTTGCCGTGGATGGCGGAGGCGTTCAGCCCGGCCTGCTCCAGCTGGCGCGTGACCTTGTCCGCGCCATGCTTGGTGCGGGTGAAGACGATGGCGCGGTCCATGTCGGCGCGCTTCAGCACGTCGACCAGGGCCTGACGCTTCTGGTCGCGTTCGATCAGAAGAACGGTCTGTTCGATCCGGTCGATCGGCTTGGAGGTCGGCGAGACGGCGATTTCCTGCGGCTCATGCAGGAAATCGGCGGCAAGCGCGCGGATCTGCTTCGGCATGGTGGCCGACAGGAGGATCGTCTGGCGCTTGCGCGGCATGGCGGCCAGGATCTTGCGGATCGCCGGCAGGAAGCCGAGGTCGAGCATGTGGTCGGCTTCGTCGAGCACCACGGTCGTGGTCTCGTCGAGGCGCAGGGCACCCGTCGACATGTGGTCGAGCAGGCGGCCCGGCGTTGCGACGACAATGTCCATGCCGCGGGCAAGGCTGCGGATCTGCGGCATCGCGCGGGCGCCGCCGACGACGACGGTCGAAGAATGGCGAACCTTCTGGCCGTAGGCGCGGATGCTCTCGGCGATCTGCGAGGCGAGCTCGCGCGTCGGTGCGAGAATGAGTGCGCCGCAGGTCTTCGGGTTCGGGCGTGAGCCCTGCTCGGCGATACGGTGGAGCAGGGGAAGGACGAAGGATGCGGTCTTGCCGGTGCCGGTCTGGGCCAGGCCCAGCACGTCGCCACCGGAGAGAATTGCGGGAATACCCTGGGCCTGGATCGGCGTCGGCGTGGTGTAGCCTTCGCCCTCAACGGCCTTGAGGATCGAGTCGGCGAGGCCGAGGTCTTTGAAAGTGGTCAAGCGGAATCCTTAGAGCTGCGCCCAAACGCGGCGTCATCGCCTGCGTGGGTCGCGGTCGTGTGTCATCGAAAAGGGAGCTTGCGCAGATCAGCTGCCTTGGGAGTGCGCTCGCTTCGCGAGCAGCTCGGGCAACGATCGGGAGGAAAGTTGCTTTGACCTGAAGCGCCGTGAACGTGTGACGTTTCTCTACGCAGCGCCAGGATGGTGCCTGTAGACCACAGAAGATGCTGCAGCGCAATGGAAATCGTGCCGGCAGGGGTGCAACCCAGCTGCGCCGGAAGCGCAGGGCAGCTGCCGGCAACGGCGACGGAGCGAGCGTGCGGAGGGATCTGTTCGGGGCCGCGATACCGCGTGCCGCGCGGAAAACGGCCTGCCGAGGGTCAGCCAAAACGCAGATAATGGTGGAATAAAAATTCTAAAACTGCACGACGTCAGGGGTGCGGCCGGTCAGGGGCGTGAAACCAGGACGCACTGCGCCGACGGAGGGCGGCGGTGGCGTCCCGTCGCGGGGTGCCGGATCGATCCGCAAGGTAAAATTGGCCGAAGAAGTTTTCGTATTTTCCTGTTCCTGGCCAAGCCTCTACGGATTGCGAGCGATTGGCAGGCAGGGTCGAATGCGTCAGGTCGTCTGTTGGTCGCCCCTTCCGGGCGTCTCTTTTGTGCAGAGACAACGCCGCTGCGGTGCGGGCTGAAATGTCGGAAAAATTGGGTTGCAGGCGCAAAAAATGGAATTTATGTTCCGTTTTAAGAGGTGTCCGATTGAAGGGGCTTCCGGCCGTGGCGGGTCAATGGATCTCGGGAGTTTGGGTGCGCTGTGGTGAATGAAGACGGAAATACGCTCGACGTCATCACGATTGGCCGGTCTTCGGTCGACCTCTATGGCGCGCAGGTGGGCGGGCGGCTCGAGGATATGCGCGCCTTTTCCAAATATATCGGCGGGTCTCCGACGAATATCGCCGCTGGCGCCGCCCGGCTTGGGCTGACGTCGGCGTTGATCNCCCGCGTTGGCGACGAGCACATGGGCCGCTTCATTCGCGAACAGCTCGAATCGGAAGGAGTCGACACGCGCGGCGTGGTCACCGATCCCGAGCGTCTGACGGCGCTGGTGCTTTTGGGCATTCGCGATCACGAGCAGTTTCCACTGATCTTTTATCGCGAGAACTGCGCCGACATGGCGCTCTGCGAGGCCGATATTGACCCGGGCTTCATCGCGGAGGCGCGCTGCGTGACGGCGACCGGCACCCATCTGTCGCATCCGCGCACGGAAGCCGCCGTGCTCAAGGCGCTGCACCTGGCACGCGATACCGGCGCCCGCACGGCGCTCGACATCGATTACCGGCCGAATCTCTGGGGGCTTGCCGGGCACGACGCCGGGGAAAGCCGCTTCATCGCCTCCGAAAGGGTCACCGCCAGACTTCAGTCCACGCTGCATCTCTTCGATCTCATCGTCGGGACCGAGGAGGAGTTCCACATCGCCGGCGGAACCACCGATACGCTGGCAGCATTGCGGGCCGTGCGCGCCGTGTCACGCGCGACGCTGGTGTGCAAGCGCGGGCCGATGGGGGCGGTTGCCTTCACCGGAGACATCCCCGACACGCTCGACGCGGGGATTTCCGGCCCCGGTTTTCCGATCGAGGTGTTCAACGTGCTTGGCGCGGGCGACGGCTTCATGTCCGGCCTGCTGCGTGGCTGGCTCAGGGACGAGCGCTGGGAGACCGCGCTGACCTACGCCAATGCCTGCGGGGCGCTGGCGGTGTCGCGGCATGGCTGCGCGCCGGCCTATCCGAGCTGGGAGGAGTTGCGCTTCTTCCTTGAGCGCGGCGTGCGCACGCCCGCGCTTCGTCACGACGCGGAGCTGGAGCAGATCCACTGGTCGACGAACCGCAAGGGCGACTGGTCGACGATGCGGGTCTTTGCCTTCGATCATCGCAAGCAGCTTGAGGATCTGGCCCGCGACGCCGGGGCGGACGCCGCCTGCATTCCGCTCTTCAAGGCGTTGTGCCTTGAGGCCGCGCGCCGTGTACAGGATGGACGGCCCGGCTACGGTATCCTCTGCGACGGACGGCTTGGCGAGACCGCCTTGCATGCCGCAGCCGGCACCGGGCTTTGGGTCGGTCGGCCGGTGGAAGAACCCGGCTCGCGCCCGCTGGCGCTGGAGATCGGGCCGGATTTCGGCTCGGAGCTGGCGGAATGGCCGTCGGGTCAGGTGGTCAAGGTCCTGTGCTTCTATCATCCGGACGATACACCGGAGCTGAAGGCGCGGCAGGAAGAAACGATTGTGCGCCTGGCGCGTGCCGCGCGGGCAAACGGTCTGGAGTTCCTGCTTGAGGTGATCCCGTCCAAGGTCGGTCCGGTCGACGAAACCACCACCGCCGCGATTATCCAGCGCTTCTATGATCTTGGCGTCTATCCCGACTGGTGGAAGCTCGAACCCTCCGCCAGTGAGGAGGCGTGGAAGGGTATCTGCCAGGCGATTGCGCGCAACGACCCGCATGTGCGCGGCATCGTGGTGCTTGGACTGGATGCGGCGATGGAAGACCTCGAGGCGAGTTTCGCGATTGCCGCCGGCTTCGATCTTGTGAAAGGCTTTGCCGTCGGGCGGACGATCTTTGCCGGTCCGGCGCGCCGGTGGTTTTCAGGCGAAATCGACGACGCGACCGCGGTCGCGGAAATGGCGGATGTTTTCGCCCGCCTGTGCGCGATCTGGGACGCGGCGCGCGCCAGGGGTGGTCAAATCGCGGGAAATCCGGCCGGCAAACAGGGGCTTGCAGTATGAAGACGATCCGCCTGACAGCGGCACAGGCCATGGTGCGCTATCTCGCCGCGCAGAAGAACGGCGATGGCGAACGGTTGATCCCCGGATGCTGGGCGATCTTCGGTCACGGCAATGTCGCCGGACTGGGAGAGGCGCTTCAGCAGGCGGGCGATGCCTTTCCGACCTGGCGCGGACACAACGAGCAGGGCATGGCGCATGCCGCGATTGCCTTCGCCAAGGCAAGGAACCGCCGGCAGGCGATGGCCGTGACCACCTCCATCGGCCCCGGCGCGACCAATATGGTCACGGCGGCGGCGCTTGCGCATGTCAACCGGCTGCCGGTGCTCTTTGTTCCGGGCGACGTCTTCGCCAACCGCGCGCCCGACCCGGTGCTGCAGCAGGTCGAGGATTTTGAGGACGGCACCGTTTCCGCCAACGATTGCTTCCGGCCGGTCAGCCGCTACTTCGACCGTATCCAGCGTCCCGAACAGCTGTTGAGCGCGCTGCCGCGCGCCATGCGCGTCTTTACCGATCCGGCCGATTGCGGCCCGGTGACGCTGGCGTTTTGCCAGGACGTGCAGGCGGAGGCCTTCGACTGGCCGGAAACGTTTTTCGAGGAGCGCGTGTGGCGGCTGCGCCGGCCGCGCGCCGATGTTACGGAACTCCTGGAGGCGGCACAGGCGATCAAGGCGGCGAAGACGCCGCTGATCATTGCCGGCGGCGGGGTACATTATTCCGGTGCCTGCGAGGCGCTGCGAAGCTTCGCCGAACGCCATGGCATCCCGGTTGCCGAAACCCAGGCCGGAAAGTCGGCGCTCGCCGGCGATCATCCGCTCAATTTCGGCGCCATCGGCGTCACGGGAGCGGCGAGCGCGAACGATATCGCGGAACGGGCGGACCTGGTGATTGCCGTCGGCACGCGGCTGCAGGACTTTACCACCGGCTCCTGGGCGCTCTTCAAGAACCCGGCCTGCCGGCTGTTGTGCCTCAACGTCGCCGCCTATGACGCGGCGAAACACGACGCGCTGCCACTGGTCGCCGATGCGCGCAGCGGACTGGAGGATCTGGGCGCGGCGCTTGGCGACTATTCTGCCCCGGCGCCGGATGCCGCGCTCAAGGACAGCTGGATGGCCGCCGTTGCGGCGGTCACCGCCGCACCCCGGGGCAATGACCTGCCAAGCGATGCGCAGGTGATCGGCGCGGTCCAGCGCGGCCTCGACGATACTGCGGTCGTGCTCGGGGCGGCCGGCGGCCTGCCCGGAGAGCTGCACAAACTGTGGAAGGCGGCCCGACCCGGCGGCTATCACATGGAATACGGCTACTCCTGCATGGGCTACGAGATCGCCGGCGGGCTTGGGGCCAAAATGGCGTGTCCCGACCGCGAGGTCGTCGTGATGGTCGGCGACGGCTCCTACATGATGATGAATTCCGAACTCGCCACCTCGGTGATGCTCGGCCTCAAGATCATCGTGGTGCTGCTCGACAACCGCGGCTTCGGCTGCATCAACCGCCTGCAGGTCGCGACCGGCGGCGAGAGCTTCAACAATCTGCTCGATACGGCGCGTCACGTGACCCCGAGCGACATCGACTTCGCCGCCCATGCCGCATCCATGGGTGCGATTGCCGAAAAGGTCGACGGCATTGCGTCGCTGGAAGAGGCGCTGGTACGGGCGCGCGCCTCGATGCGCAGCCATGTCATCGTGATCGACACCGACCCGCTTGCCTCCACCGAGGCCGGCGGACACTGGTGGGATGTCGCGGTGCCGGAGGTCTCCGGGCAGGCAAGGGTGCGCGACGCGCGCGGCCACTATGAAACCATTTTGAAACAGCGCCGGTCCTCGAACTGACGGGCGGCGGAGCAGGGCGATTGTCATGATCCTTTACGGCACAAACCCGATTGCCTGGTCGAACGACGATGACCAGACCCTGGGGGCGCATATCCCGCTTGAGACGTGCCTTTCCGACGCCGCGCGGATCGGTTTCGACGGCATCGAGAACGGGCACAAGTTCCCCTCCGATCCGCAAGAACTTGCCGCCGTACTTGCGCCGCATGGACTGCGCTTCGTCTCCGCCTGGTACTCGCTCAATCTGCTGACGCGCTCTGTCGATGAGGAAATCCGCGCCATCGGCCCGCATCTGGCGCGGCTGAAGGTGATGGGATGCCCGGTGCTGATCGCCTGCGAGACCTCAAACGCGATCCACGGCGACGACGGCGTGCCGGTCAACGACCGCCCGAAGCTGGACCCGGAGCGTTTCGCGGCCTTCTGTGCCGACCTCGAACAGGTGGCGGCCCATTGCGCCGCCGAGGGCGTGCCGCTCGTCTATCATCACCACATGGGAACGGTGGTGGAAAGCGAGGCGGAGATCGACCGGCTGATGGAACTGACCGGGCCGGCGACGCGGCTCCTGCTCGACACCGGCCACGCGTTCTTCGGCGGGGGCGATCCGGAAGCGCTTGCCCGCAAGCATATGGGGCGCGTATCGCATCTCCATGCCAAGAACATCCGGCCCGGGATCATGGCCGAGGTGCGCAACGAGGGCCTGAGTTTTCTGGAAGGCGTGCGCCGCGGCGTCTTCACCGTGCCGGGCGATCCCGACGGGGCGGTGGATTTCGAGCCGGTCCTGAAGATCGCGGCGGAGCATGGCTATTCCGGCTGGCTGGTGATCGAGGCCGAGCAGGACCCTGAGGTGCGCGATCCGGTCACCTACCAGTCGATGGGTCTCAACGCCCTGCGCGAGATGGCCCGCGCCACCGGTTTGGATGCCGGACCATCCACCCACGGCAAGGGAGACTGAAGCGATGTCGAAGCTGCTGGTGAAGCCGATGGGAACCCGAGGCAAGCTGCATGAGATCACCCCGGAAACTGCGGGCTGGGGCTATGTCGGTTTTTCGCTCTACAGGCTTCAGCCCGGGGAAACGGCCGAGGAGGCCACCGGGAGCCGTGAGGCGATCCTGGTGCTTGTGGAGGGCAAGGCGGAGATCGAGGCCGGTGGAACGCCCTTCGGCGAGATGGGCGAGCGGATGAGCGTGTTCGAGAAGACCAAGCCGCATTGTCTCTATGTGCCCAACGACAGCGCCTGGCGGGCGCGTGCCACCACGCCCTGCACGCTTGCGGTCTGCACCGCGCCCGGCCACGGCGGTCACAGGGCGCGACGCATCGAGGACATCGGCTTCGAGGAGCGCGGCATGGGGGCGAACACGCGCTACATCCATCCCATCGCGATGGAGGACAAGGACATTGCCGACAGCCTGCTGGTGACGGAGGTGTTCACGCCGGCCGGCAACTGGTCGTCCTATCCGCCGCACCGGCACGACGAGGATGCCTTTCCGGAGATGACCTATCTGGAGGAGACCTATTATCACCGGCTCAATCCGGCGACGGGCTTCGGCTTCCAGCGCGTGTTCACCGAGGACGGATCGCTCGACGAGACGATGGCGGTTTCCGACGGCGATGTCGTGCTTGTTCCGAAGGGGCACCATCCTTGCGGTGCGCCCCATGGCTACGAGATGTACTATCTGAACGTCATGGCGGGGCCGCTGCGCAAATGGCGGTTCAAGAACCATCCCGATCACGACTGGATCGCGCGGCGCGACGCGCGCGATTGAGCGGCGCTTTGAGGCGTCCTGTCGCGCAATGATTGCCGATTGCGCACCTGACAATTGTCTGGCACTTCCTTGCGCATGACCCGCGCGCGCATCGCCATAGCCCCGAGCATTTTCACGATCACGCTTGTGATTGCCGTCGGTCTTGCGGGCGCGATCATTTCCTATACCCACGGGCAGAATGCGAAAAACGCGGAACTCGCGGCGACCGTCCTGATGGACCGGGCGTTGGAAACCATCGACCTGCGGATTTCCGCCCTGGTCGAACCCATCGACAGCACCGTGCGCCAGTCGCGCTTCTGGCTGTCGCTGAACGAGCCGCCAAGCTACGCCGGACATCCGCTGCGCGCGCATATGGTGTCGCTGCTGCGCGAGATGCCGCAAGCGTCCTCCGTGTTCGTCGGTTTCGAGCAGGGCGATCACTATCAGGTCGCCTCGGCGGCGCACCGGACGGCAGAGGTCATGTCGGACAGGGGCGCCCCGCCCGACACGGCCTATCAGGAAACGGTGATCCTGCGCTCCGGCCGCGCCAAACCGCTCGCGCTCGTGCGGTTCCTGGATGCGCAGGGCGGCATCCTCGCTACGCGCTTCACTCCGGAAAACGACTACGACCCGCGCGGGCGCCCCTGGTACGAACTCGCGCGCGGGAGCGACGAGGTCGTACGCACGGACGTCTATCATTTCGCCATGTCGACGAAGCTCGGGGTCAGCGTCGCGCGGCGCTTCGAGCAGGGCGTCGTCGGGGTGGATGTGACGCTGGACGAACTGACCGCCTTTCTCGATGCGGTGCCGCAGGCGCGCGACGGCGTTGTCGCCCTGTTTCACGATGATGGCCGGATCCTGACCCATTCCAGGCTCGCGCCGCGCGGTGCCGCCGGTGACGCGGACGCTTCCGGCGACAGGCGGGCAAAACTGGAGCATCTTGTCACCCGCCTGGCAGGGGACCCGCTGCTGCGTGCGCTGAAGGTGGATGTGGGCGGTCACGCCTGGCTGGTGCGGCGGGATCCGGTCGACCTGGGTGGCGGAGCGTCCGAGAATGTCGTCGTGGCGATGCCGCGCGCCGCCGTCGTCGGCCCGATCGAGGATGTGTCGCAGCGCACCTTCCTGGTCTCGTTGCTGATCGTGCTTGCGAGCATCCCGTTGATCTGGCTGGTGTCGCGGCGGATTTCCCGGCCGATTCACGCGCTGGGCGAGGCGGCGGAGCGGATCGGCCGGTTCGAGCTCGACCGTGAAATCCCCTCAGGCTCGGTGATCCGCGAGGTCGACCTGCTGCAGCGGGCGATGGAGCGGATGCGCCGCAGTCTCTCGATGTTCTCGCTCTACGCGCCGAAGACGCTGGTGCGCCAGCTGGTTGCCAGCGAAACCCCGCCGGTTCTGGGCGGCGAGCGGCGCGAGGTAACGGTCTGCTTCATGGATCTGGAAAACTTCACGGCGATGTCGTCGCATCTGGAGCCGGAAGAGGTGATGCTGCGCATGTCGCAGTATTTCGAGCGGGCGACACAGATCCTGCAGGCGCATGGCGCCACGATCGACAAATACATCGGCGATTCCGTCATGGNNTTCTGGAACGCGCCGATGGCGACGCGGGATCATCCCGCCAAGGCCTGCGCCGCCGCCCTGGAGATCATCGCGGAAACCTCTGCCCTGACGAGCGGCTGGGTGGACGCGGGTGACAAAAGGGTGCGCACGCGCATCGGCATTCACTGCGGGCAAGCGATCATCGGCAATGTCGGCAGCTCCGATCGGATGAATTACACCGCGCTGGGCAACACGGTGAACCTCGCCTCGCGGCTGGAGGGGCTCAACCGCGACCTGGGGACCTCGATCCTGGTCAGTGCGGACATGAAGGCGCGGCTGGACGGTCGCTTCCGCTTCAGGAGCGCCGGAGCAACGGCGATCAAGGGGTATGAGGAGCCGGTGCCGGTGTTCGAGCTGCTCGGGGCTCTTCCGGACGACAAATGAAAATGCCGCGGGCGACGGCGTGTCGGCCCGCGGCAGGATGTTTTTCGACGATCCCGGCGCCGATCAGGCGGCGGCGAGCGCCACGCCGGCAAGGGCGGTGATGCCGCCAAGCACCCGGCTGACGGTCAGGTTCGAGCCGATTTGCCCGGCGGACCAGCCGATGGCGATGCCGAAGAGATGCAGCGCGGCCGTGGAGAGGGCGAAGCCAAGGCCATAGGCGACCTGGGTCGCGGTGCCGATCTCGCCGCCATGGGCATAGCCATGAAAGAGCGCGAAGACCGCGACGATCGCCGCACCTGCGCCGAGCGGAAGCCGCACGGCGAGCGCAACCAGCAGCCCGAGCGCTACGACGGAGGCGAGGATCGCCGGTTCGACGAAGGGAAGCGACACGCCGGCAAGCGCCAGCGCGAAGCCGGCAACCATCGTCACGACGAAGGCGGCCGGAATGGCAAAGACAGCCTTGCCGCCGATCTGCCAGGCCCAGAGACCGACCGCGACCATGGCAAGGATATGATCGGCGCCGAACAGCGGATGGCTGAGGCCGGCGGCAAACGAGCCGTGTTCGCCCGGGTTCAAATGCGCAAGGGCGGGCGTTGCGCCCGCGACAGTTGCGGCGGAGGCCGCGGCGAGCAGGGGCAGGAGACGTCTGGTCATAAGGTCGATCCTTCTTTCAAGTCGATCTGGGCACCCCGGAATGGGTCGTGCCGCATGGAGGCGGGCCCTCGCGGGACCGTCGGGGAGGCGGTGGCGGAGGTCACCGGGACGAGGTCCCGACGGCGTCCGCCACCCCCGTGGTAAGGTCAGGCGGCCGCGCGGTGCAGCCGCTTGGGGAAAAACGAGCCCTGGCGTGCGCCATGAAAGGTCTTCACGCCGGCGAGGATGGCGAGATCGACCAGCGGTTCGATGGCGATCACGATCAGATAGGCCGCGCCGAAGGTCGAGATCGAGGCGAGCGTCTCCGCGCCGAAACCGCCACCGTAGACGGCCCAGAAGCCGACCCAGGCGACGATGCCGGCCTGGTAGCTGGTGGAAAGCGCCAGCGCCTGGCCGTAGGAAATGTCCTTGTAGGCGGTGCGTGCGGGAATGACCCGCCGGGCGATCAGGCTCATGGCGTAGAGCGGCACGAGCAGCGTCGTCACGTTCATTCCGTATTGCGGCAGGTCGAAGGGCGCGACGAACAGGCCCTGCGCGAGAAGGCCGAGTGCCAGTCCGATGGCGGCCGGGCCGGCGCCCAGCAGCAGGAACAGGGTCGATCCGAGAATCAGATGCACCTCGGATACACCGACCGGATAGTGCGGCAGCACTTCGAAAAAGCCGAAGACGGCAATCGTGGCCGCGACCGAGCGCAGGCCAAGGGCCGCAATGCCGCCGTCCTCGCGAACGGATGTCCAGACCATTTTGGCGCCAAGGCCGATGGCTGCTGCTGCCGTGCCGATGCTGAGAAGGATCTTGGCGCCGTCGACGACGCCAGGTTCGATATGCATGTCATGTCTCCCACGCGCACCCGCCGTGCGCTGGTTCGAGGAAGGCGCGAATTGCGCCGGAGTTGATGGCAGGTCTCCTGGCTCGCGGATCCTTGCTGCGCCCGCCTTCCCAGCCCGAAATGGCCAGTGGCTTCTGGGCGCCGCTCTCCGCTTACAGTTGCGGGGGCAGCCACGGTCTTGGCCCCTGATGGGTACGCCTCACCGTGTTCCCTTTTCATCCGTGCATCGGCTTTGCCGCACGGAACCATCGCGGATGATGCTAGGCTGCCGGCCTTCGCCGTGACAAGTTCAATTTTCGATTGATCCTGATCATTTCCACTCTTGACCTTTTTCGAGAAACTGTTGCGGTGCAGCATGAGGGGATGCGGGGCGGATGCCTGCCTTCGACCGGCCGCCTGTCTTCAATCGGCTGCCGGGGCAAGACCGCGACGGAAAGGAACGCCATGCTGGTGGTTCACACGCGTATCGTCGACATTGTCGGCGACATCATCCGGATCCGGGTGGCTACTTCCGGCAGCGGCCGGGCAGGCGGCCCGTGCCTGGGCGATCTCGCGCGGGTCACTGGCGGCGAGGGCTTCGATTCGCTTGCGCAGGTGATCATGATCGACGGCGAACTGGTCACGCTGCAAGTCAATACCGGGACCAAGGGACTGCCCAACAACGCCGCCGTGCGCTTCATGGGCAGCGCCATGCAGGTCACCTATTCGCCGAGCATCCTGGGCCGCGTCTTCGATGGTGGAGGGCGCCCGGTCGATGCCGGCCCGGATCTGGCCGCCGACCCGACCGTGCCCATCGGCGGGGCGACGGTGAACCCGATGAAGCGTATCCTCGCCTCCAGGATGATCCGCACCGACGTGCCGATGATCGACGTCTTCAACTGTCTGGTGGAAAGCCAGAAGATCCCGATCTTTTCCGTCTCCGGCGAGCCCTACAACGCGTTTCTCGCGCGCATCGGCATCCAGGCGGACGCGGATGTCGTGGTCTTCGGCGGTCTGGGGCTGATTTTCGACGACTACGCCTTCTTCCGTCAGCAGTTCGAGGATGCGGGCGTCTTTCCCCGTACGGTGATGTTCGTCAACCAGGCCTCCGACCCGGTGGTGGAACGGCTGCTGGTGCCGGACATGGCGCTCGCGGTCGCTGAGAAATTCGCCGTGGAGGAGGGCAAGCGCGTGCTCGTCCTGCTCACCGACATGACCGCCTTCGCCGATGCCTTGAAGGAGGTTTCCATCGCCATGGAGCGGGTGCCGGCCAACCGCGGCTATCCGGGCGACCTCTATTCGCAACTCGCGCGCCGCTACGAGAAGGCCTGCGACTTTCGCGGGTCGGGATCGGTGACGATCCTGTCCGTGACCACCATGCCGGGCAACGATCTGACCCATCCGGTGCCGGACAACACCGGCTACATCACCGAGGGGCAGTTCTATCTCCACGGCGGCGCCATCGATCCCTTCGGGTCGCTGTCGCGCCTCAAGCAGCATGTCATCGGCAAGGAGACCCGCGAGGACCACGGCCAGGTGATGAACACCATGATCCGCTTCTATTCCGAGGCGCGCGACGCGGAGCAGAAGCAGTCGATGGCCTTCGACCTGTCGGACTACGACCGGCAGCTCCTGCGTTTCGGGGCGTTGTTCCGTGACCGGTTCATGGACATTCGCATTGCCATGCCGCTGGAGGAGGCGCTGGATCTGTGCTGGACGACGCTGGCGGAATGTTTCCGTGCCGAGCAACTGCTGATGAAGCAGGATCTGGTCGAGCGCTACTTCCCCGGGAGCGAGGGCGACCGCGCCGCGCCGTCTCGCGCAGGCGAAGAGGCGATGACGTGACCCGCGCCTCGCTCAACAAGTCGGTGCTGTCGCATGAGAGCGTCAAGCTCGCGGAGTACCAGCGGTTCCTGCCCTCGCTGGAGCTGAAACGCAGGCAGATCGTTGCCGAGCGCCTCAAGGCGCGCGCGGATTTGGCCGAGTGCAGGGCGCAGCTGGAGGCGCGGCTGGCGGAGAGCGCCCGCGAACTGCCGATGCTCGCGAACGAGGAAGTGCGGCTCGACGCGCTGGTGGTGGTGGAAGCGGTCGACATCACCGTGCAGAATCTTTCCGGAACGCGCCTTCCCGTGTTGCAGAAGGTACGTTTCGCCGAGGTTGCCTATGCGCGGCTGACGCGCCCGCATTGGGTCGATGCCGCGGTGACTGCCCTTCGGGACGTTGTCCGGCTGCGCGTCGCCCATGACGTGGCGGAGCGCAGGTTGCGCGAGCTGGAAGAGGCCGAGGCGGTGATTGCCCGCCGGGTCAATCTGTTCGAGAAGGTTCTCATTCCGCGCTCGAAGGAGACGATCCGGCGGATCCGGATGGCGCTGGCCGACGCCGAACGCGAAGCGGTGGTGCGTGCCAAGCTCTCCAAGCGCAAGACCGCGGCGCGTGCGGCCGAAGCAAGGCTTGCCGCGATATGACCATCGTTGCACTCAGGAAGATCAGCCTCATTGGCGTCATGGAGGACAAGGCGGCTGTGCTCGAGGCGGTGCAGACCTTCGGCGGCTGCCATCTCGTGCCCCTGCGCGCCGCGCAAAAGGACCTGGAGGCGGTGCCGAGCGGCACCGGTCGGGAGGCGACCGAGGCCTTGCGCTGGCTGGTCGACTGTCCGGCGCCGCGACGGGTGGTGTCCAGGGATCCGCTGTTTGATCTTGCCGGTGTCGTCGAGGCGGCCAATCGCAACCGGCGGGCCTTGCTGGAGACCGAGGACCGCAAGGCCGCGCTGGAAAAGCGCATCCGCGACGTGGCGCGCTGGGGCGAATTCACCTTTCCCGACATGTCCGAGATCGGCGGCTATCGTTTCTGGTTCTACGAAGTGCCGGCCGGACGCGAGAAGGCGGTCAAGGCATCCGGTGCCATCGTGGAGACCGTGCACCGCGAGGGCGGCATCGCCTATATGGTGGTGCTGGCGCCGGAGGAGCCTCCGGTCGACAGCATGCCGGTTCCGCGCGTTCACATCGGCTCGCATGCTTTGTCGAGCCTTCTGGCGCAGCTGGAGGCCGTGGAGATCCGTCTCGACGACCTTTGGCTGGAACGGCGGGATCTCACCAAATGGCGGCTGCTGCTGGCCGAAAATCTGGCGCGCGCCCGCGACCAGGCCGCCCGCAATCGCGCGGCGCTGGAAACAATCGACGCCGACCGCGTCTTCGTGATGCGCGGATGGGCGCGGGCCGACCGGGTCGCCGAGATCGCGCAACTCGCCGAACGGCTTGGCATCGCGGCGCTGGTCGAGGAGCCGGCCCCGGAGGACGATCCGCCGACGCTTCTGGAAAACGCGCCGGCGATGGCGGCGGGCGAGGATCTCGTTCAGTTCTACCAGACCCCCGGCTATCGCAGCTGGGACCCGTCTCCGGTAGTCTATGTGTCCTTCATCGTCTTCTTCGGCATGATCATGACCGACGCCGGCTATGGCCTCTTCTTGCTGGTGTGTCTCTTCCTGCTGCGCCGCCGGTTCCAGGCGACCGCGCTTGGCCGGCGCATGGTGCGGCTCGGCTACTGGCTCGCGGTCTCGACCATGGCGTTCGGCGTCGCCACCGGAAGCTATTTCGGCTGGCAGCCGCACGGCGGCGGCCTCGTTGCCCGTGCCGCTTTCATCGACCTCACGGACATCGACGCGATGATGCGCCTCACGGTCACCATCGGTGTCGCTCATGTCGTCGCCGCCAATCTGCTGAACGCCTGGAACGCGGAAAACCTCGCCGGACGGCTCGTTTCCGCCGGCTGGTGTTGCGCGGCTCTTGGCGGGCTTCTCGTCTATCTGACCGGCGGCACGCAGTCGACGGCGGGGATCGCGCTGGCGGGTGTTGGCGTGGCGCTGGTCGTTGCCTTCGGTGGCGAGGTACGTGTCACGTCGCTGTCGACATTCGCCAAGCGCCTCAGCAACATCTCGCTCGCGCAACCGACCGAGATCGACGACTGGCTCACGTCCTTCGCAAGCAACGTCGGTGAGATCGAGCGTCGATGAGACCTCATTAGATCTGGGTATGCGCGCGCTGC
>PARB01000005.1 GCA_002709505.1 Paracoccaceae bacterium
CTCGGCGCCGCCCATCCCCGCGGTGGAGAGGAGCAACGCGGCGCCCAGCAGGAACTGCTGTTCATGTACCGCTGAGCCGACCCGCGCAATCGCCGGTAATCCGCGCCATCTGCCGACAATCGGGTGACATTCCGCCGCCGACGTTCTAGCGTTCCCCCTGTCGGGGCCGAAGCGCATTTCGGAAAAGAAGGACGGGACGGAATGGGAACCTGGATCGTGCTCGGCGTGCTGGTCGCGCTCGGGCTTTATGTCGTCTACCTCTACAACACGCTGGTGCGGCAACGGCAGATGGTGCGCGAGGGCTGGAGCGGCATCGACGTGCAGCTCAAGCGGCGCACCGACCTCATCCCCAATCTGATCGAGACGGTGAAGGGCTACGCGGCCCACGAGCGCGCAACGCTCGAGGAAGTGACCGAATTGCGCGCACGCGCAGCCAGCATGCCGCGCGACGACGTCGCCGGCCGCTCCCAGGCGGAATCGATGCTTTCCCAGGCGCTCGGACGGCTGTTTGCCGTCGCCGAGGCCTATCCCGACCTCAAGGCCAACGACGGCTTCCGCGACCTTCACGCCTCGCTCGACAAGGTGGAGGAAACGATCCAGATGGCGCGGCGCTATTACAACGGCGCGGTGCGCGGGCTCAACGTGACGGTGGAGAGCTTTCCCGCGAACCTGATCGCCGGGAAGTTCGGGTTTGAGCAGGCCGAGTATTTCGAGATCGAGGATCCGGCCGAGCGCGCCGTTCCGACCGTGTCCTTCTAGTCTGACCCTCGCTGCCGGGAGAATACGCGATGCCGTGTATCGTGAAACTGCGCGGGGCGGTCGCGGCGCTCTGCGTTGCGCTGGCGCTGCTGATGGCGTCGGCCGCTCCGGGGCTTGCGGTCGAGCGCATCCAGTCTTTCAACGCGACCATCGAGATCGCCGGCGACGGCACGCTGACCGTCACCGAGACCATCCGCGTGCGCGCGGAAGGCAACCAGATCCGGCGGGGGATCTACCGCGACATTCCGCTTGCGATCGATACGCCCAACGGGCGCATTCTCGCCGGGTTCGAGCTTCTCTCGGTCACCCGCGACGGGGAGCCCGACGGCTACCGGGTCAATCGCGGCGGTGGCGGGGTCCGGATCTATATCGGCAGGGAAGAGGTCTTCCTGACGCCGGGCGACTACACCTACAAGCTCGTCTACGAGACGACGCGGCAGATCCGCTTCTTCGAGGGCTATGACGAGCTGTTCTGGAACGTGACCGGCAACGAGTGGATCTTTCCCATCGACACCGCGAGCGCGCGCGTCGTGCTGCCCGACGGCGCGGTGGCCAGCGAGTGGACCGCCTACACCGGCTTCTTCGGCGAGCGCGGCAACGCTTTCACAGCCCGCGCGGAAGACGGCGGCAACAGCGTGGTGTTTTCCACCACCCGCCCGCTGACCATCGGCGAGGGCCTGAGCGTCGTCGTCGCCATGAACAAGGGGGTGATCGCGCCGCCGACGCCGGAAGAGGAGTTCGGCTACTTCCTGCAGGACAACATGGCGACCATCCTGGGCGGCGGCGGCATCCTTCTGGTGCTGGCCTATTATCTCGGCGCCTGGTGGCTTGTCGGGCGCGATCCGCCCCGGGGTGTGGTGTTTCCCCGTTTCGAGGCGCCAGAAGGTGTTTCTCCGGCGCTCGCCGCCTATGTCCGCGACAAGGGGTTCGGCGACGGCGGCTGGAAGGCGCTTTCGGCCGCCTGCCTCAATCTCGCGGTCCACGGCCGGATGAAGATGGAGGATTTTTCCGACGACCTGACGCTGAGTCGGCCCGAGGAAGAGGTTGGTAATTTGCAAGGCCTGCCGAAGGGCGAGGCGGCGATTGCCCGCTGGTTCGACGCGCGCGGCGATGCGCTCACGCTCAGCAAGAAGAACGGCACCTCCGTCGTCTCGCTCGGCAAGAGCTTTCGCGGGGCCATCGAGGGTGAGAATCGCGGCCGTTTCTTCAAGGAAAACCGGCTTTATCTCATCCCCGGCGTTCTCCTGAGCATCCTCGCGATTGTCGCGCTCGTCGCTTACGGCAATCTCTCCCAGACGGAGATCGGCGCCCTGTTCCCGGCGATGATGGCGGGTTTCGTGATTTCCACCTTCAGCGTGCGCATCGCCAAGGGCATGAGCCGCGCGCGCGGCATCGTGGCGCGGGTGGGCCTTGCGATTGCGATCTTCACCCTGATCATGGCGCTCGGGATCGCGGGCTTTGCCGTCATCTCGATCAACGGCGAGATCCCCTATCCGGTGCTGATCGCGGCCGCGCTGTTTTCGGTGAATGCCCTGTTCTTCTTCCTCATCGGCGCGCCGACGGCGGTCGGGCGCACCCGTCTCGACGAGATCGAGGGGCTGAACATGTATCTGTCGGTCGCGGAAAAGGACCGCATGAACATGGCCGGCGCCCCGGACATGAGCCCGCGCCACTTCGAGACGCTCTTGCCCTATGCGGTGGCACTGGGCGTCGAGGAGCCCTGGTCGCGTGCCTTCGAGGACTGGCTGACGACGGCGGCGGGAGCCGCGGCCGCCGCGAGCTATTCGCCCAGCTGGTACAGCGGTAGCCACTTCGATTCGCATCATATCTCCAGCACGCTGGGCAAGACGGTCGGCGCCATGTCGGGAAGCTTCTCCTCCTCCGTGCCCGTGCCCAAGTCGTCCTCCTCCGGCTTTTCCGGCGGCGGGTCGTCCGGCGGCGGCGGTGGCGGCGGCGGCGGTGGCGGCTGGTAGGCGCGAGGAATAGGCGGGCGCGACAGGATCATGACGGCCAACCCCATTGTTCTTGGCGATTTCGCCAGCTTCAATATCGCGATCCTGGTGTATTTCGCCGGCGTCCGGCTGAACCGCGACATCGCGGTGCTCAATCGCTACAACATTCCCGAACCGGTGTCCGGCGGCCTGCTGGTGGCGCTTGGCGTGCTCGCTCTCTACCTGCTTGGCTACGGCGAGGTGACCTTCTCGCTGGCGGCGCGCGATTTCCTGCTGCTGTATTTCTTCACCTCCATCGGGCTGAACGCACGGCTTGCGGATCTGCTGCGCGGCGGCGCGCCGCTCCTGATCCTGCTCGCGCTCACCATCGGCTACATGTGCCTGCAAAACGGCGTCGGAGTCGCGGTGGCGACGGCTTTCGGGCTTCCCGCTGCCTACGGGCTGATCGGCGGCACTGTCTCGCTGATCGGCGGCCACGGGACGGCAATCGCCTGGGGGCCGACCTTCGCCGACAGCTATGGGGTGGCCGGCGCGGTTGAACTCGGCGCGGCGACGGCGACGCTTGGCCTGATCGCGGCAAGCGTGCTCGGCGGACCGGTCGCCCAGTATCTGATCAAGGCGAAGGGCGCGACGCGCGATCCCGACAGCGACGCGGTGATCCCGACAATCGGGCTGAAACGGGAGGAGGAGGCGTCGGCCTCCGTCACCCATACCGGCCTGATGCGCGCCATTCTGGTGCTCAACCTGACGATCGCGCTCGGCGTGGCGCTGAAGGAGGCGCTCGATACCACCGGCGTCGACCTGCCGTTGTTCGTCGTCTGCCTCTTCTGCGGTATCCTGCTGTCGAATACGGTTCCCGTTTTCCTGAAGCTCCCCAAGTGGCCGGCGCGCACCCGCTCGCTTGCCGTGATCTCGGATCTCGCGCTCGGCGTCTTCCTCTCCATGTCGCTGATGAGCCTGCAATTGTGGACCATCGCCGGCCTTGCCGGACCGATGCTGGTGGTCCTCGCGCTTCAGGTGGTGCTGGCCGGCGCCTTCATCGTCTTCGTGCTGTTCCCGCTGATGGGGCGCGACTACGAGGCGGCGGTGCTCGGGGCGGGCTATGCCGGTTTCGCGCTCGGCGCCACGCCGACGGCGATTGCCAATATGACCGCGGTGACCAAACATTATGGCGCGGCTACCAAGGCCTTCCTGATCCTGCCGCTGGTCTCCGCCTTTTTCGTCGATCTGGCGAATGCCCTGATCATCCGCCTGTTCCTGAGCTTCTAGCGACCCTGCCGGCAGCATCGGGGGTGACTTTTTCCTCCCGCCTTGGTAACGGACGCAGCACATGTTTTCGTGGGCGCTTCACCAGGCGCCCGGGCCACCCAACCATCGAGACCCAAGATGCCCGATCTTCTCCTGGAGCTGTTCAGCGAGGAAATTCCCGCCCGCATGCAACGGCGCGCGGCGGATAACCTCAAGTCGCTGGTCACCAACGCGCTGGTCGATGCGGGTCTCACCTATGAGGGGGCCAAGGCCTTCGTCACCCCGCGCCGTCTCGCGCTGCATGTCGCCGGGCTGCCCGCAGCCTCCAAGGCGACCCGCGAGGAGCGAAAAGGTCCGCGCGTCGGCGCGCCGGAAAAGGCGCTGGAAGGGTTTCTGCGCGGCGCGGGTCTCGCCTCCATCGACGAGGCGGAGATTGCCAGCGATCCGAAGAAGGGCGATTTCTACGTCGCGGTGATCGAAAAGCCCGGCCGCACCACGCCGGAGATCGTCGCCGAGGCGATGCCCGGCATCATCCGCAACTTCCCCTGGCCGAAGTCCATGCGCTGGGGCTCGGGCTCGCTTCGCTGGGTGCGTCCGCTGCATTCCATCGTCGCGACGTTCGGGCCGGAGACGGAGGAGCCGGAGGTGATCCCCTTCGAGGTCGACGGGATCGCCTCGTCCAACATGACGCGCGGCCACCGCTTCCTGGCACCCGACGCCTTCGAGGTGCGGCGCCTGGAGGACTACGCGGAGAAGCTGGAAAAGGCGAAGGTCGTGCTCGACGCCGACCGGCGCAAGGACATCATCGCCCATGACGCGCGCAACCGCGCGATGGCGCTCGGGCTGGAACTGGTCGAGGACGAGGGGCTTCTGGAAGAGGTCGCGGGGCTGGTCGAATGGCCGGTGGTGCTGACGGGCAGCTTCGACGAGACGTTCCTAAAGCTTCCCGACGAGGTCATCCGCCTGACGATCCGCGCCAACCAGAAGTGTTTCGTGCTGAAGGACCCGGCAACGGGTGCGCTCTCCAACCGCTTTGTCGCGGTCTCCAACATCGAGGCCGCCGACGGCGGCGCGACGATCATCGCCGGCAACGAGAAGGTGATCCGCGCAAGGCTGTCGGATGCCTGGTTCTTCTGGGAAACCGATCTGAAGGTGTCGCTTGAAAGCCGCCTGCCGAAGCTCGACAACGTGGTCTTCCACGAGAAACTCGGCACCCAGGGTGCGCGCATTGCCCGCCTTGAGGCGCTGGCGCGCGAGATCGCGCCGCTTGTCGGCGCGGATGTGGAAAAGGCGGCCCGCGCGGCGCGCCTTGCCAAGGCCGACCTGCCGACGCAGATGGTCTATGAGTTCCCCGAGCTTCAGGGCCAGATCGGGCGCACCTACGCCGAGCTTCAGGGTGAGGACGCCTCCGTCGCGACCGCCATCGAGGACCACTACAAGCCGCAAGGCCCGTCCGACGAGGTGCCGAGCGACCCCGTCGCCATTGCCGTCGCGCTCGCCGACAAGCTGGATCTCCTGACCGGCTTCTGGGCCATCGACGAAAAGCCGACCGGCTCGAAGGACCCCTATGCGCTGCGCCGTGCCGCGCTCGGCGTGATCCGGATCGTGCTGGAGAACGGGCTGCGGTTCGGCCTGACCGCATTCGTCAGGCTTGCCGAGGCGCGTATCCTGCGGGAGATCTCGACCGATCATGCGCTTGAGCAGGCCGTCGATACAGCGATGGCGACGCAGGGGCTCGACCTTGGCGCGGACGTCGATGACCGGATCGCGGACGAGATCCATCGCAAGAACCTGCCTGATCAAGCGAAGTCGCAAGCCCTTGTCGACGACCTTCTCGCCTTCTTCGGTGACCGGCTGAAGGTCCATCTGAAGGACGAGGGCGCGCGCCACGATCTGATCGACGCGGTCTTTGCGCTCGAAGGTCAGGACGACCTGCTGATGGTGGTCAAGCGCGTCGAGGCGCTGGGCGCGTTCCTTGGCACGGAGGACGGTGCGAACCTTCTGGCCGGCACCAAGCGCGCGGCCAACATCCTGCGCGCCGAGGAAAAGAAGGACGGTTCCGCCATCGAGGGCCGGCCCCATGCCGACCATCTGGTGGAACAGGCGGAAATCGATCTGGCGGCCGCCATCGACAAGGCGCGGTCTGCTCTGCGCGATGCGCTGAAAAACGAGGACTTCGCCGCCGCGATGACCGCACTTGCCGGCCTGCGCGCGCCTGTCGACCGCTTCTTCGACGACATCCACGTCAATGCCGATGATCCCGAATTGCGGCTCAACCGCCTGCGTCTGCTCGCCGAAATCCGCGAGGCCACGCTCGACGTGGCGGATTTCTCCAAGATCGCGGGCTAAGGGGCGTCAACCGAACGTCGGGGCTCCCCGATCCCGGGTCGCGGCCGCGCCGCGCCCGGGAGGACGCCTCTCGAAACAGCGTGTTTTTGCCGCGCGGTGGGGTCGGGGCGTGCCGGCGTTGCTCGATGTCGGCCGTGGCCCTCTCGGCCTCGCACCGGGCAGGCGGGCGCTCCGTCACACCCGGACGTCATCCCGGCCCCCGAGCCGGGATCCATTGGCAACCTTAGCGGATGCGAGTGGGGTCGATGCGTCCGCGGTCCGGCATCTGCCGTGGACCCAGGCGACGTGGATTGGATCCCCGGTCGGGTGTTCAGACCGGTGACATAGGTGACATGTGTTCATGGAGATGGTTGACACGTTTGGCATGAGTCCCGTTGAGGAGGCGGCCATGCCCTGGTCACAGGTGTCGATCATGGAACAGCGAGAAGAGTTTGTGCGCCTTGCGCGGCTTGAAGGTGTGAACCGGCGAGAGTTGTGCCGGCGGTTCGGGATCAGCGCACAGACGGGATACAACTGGCTTCGCCGGTTTGCGGCGGGCGAGAGGCTTGATGATCGCAGCCGGCGTCCGAAGTCGAGCCCGCAGCGGGTGAGCGCGGCTTGGGAAGAGGCGGTGGTGCGTGTGCGCGAGGAGCACCCGGCATGGGGGGCACGCAAGATTGCGGCGGTTCTGGCCCGCAGCCAGAGTGAGCTGCCTGCCGTCTCGACGATCCATGCCATTCTGCGGCGGCACGGCCATGTCGGCCCCCGGACCGCCGCAGGGCAGGCCCCGCTCCGCTTCGAGCATGAAGCGGCCAACCGCCTGTGGCAGATGGACTTCAAGGGACGGGTGCGCCTTGGTACGGAACAGCCTTGCCATCCCCTGACGATTGTCGACGATCATTCCCGCTTTTGCGTGTGTCTGGCGGCTTGCCCGGATCAGCAAACCCGGACCGTCCAGGAGCAGCTTGAACGCTGCTTCGCCCGGCACGGCCTGCCGGAGGCGTTCCTGGTCGACAATGGCTCGCCCTGGGGCTCCAGTCATAAGGAAAGCCGCTGGACACCCTTGCGTGTCTGGCTGGCGCATCTCGGTGTGGAGGTGATCTACGCCCGGCCCTTCCATCCGCAAACCAAGGGCAAGAACGAACGCTTCAACAGGACCTTGGGCGAAGAAGTTCTGGCCTTGCGCTCGTATCGCGACATCAGCGCCTTGCAGCAGGCCTTCGACCGCTGGCGCACTGTCTACAACCACCACCGGCCACACGAAGCCCTCGGCCAAGCCATCCCGGCAAGCCGTTATCGCCCCTCGCAAAGACGCTGGCCAGAGACCATCCCCGCCGTTTCCTACGCGCCGGATGCCATCACCCGCCTGGTGCCCCGAACAAAGGCACAGATCAGCTATCGCGGAAAGCTCTGGTCCGTTCCCAAGGCCTTCAAGGGCCATCGCCTCGCCATCCGGCCAACCTCAAACCACGACATCCTAGGCATCTACTTCGGCGCAAATCGTGTCGCAAACATCGATCTCTCTGCGCTATGAACTTGTCACCTATGTCTCCGAACAGGTGTCAACCATCTCCCAAGTCTGAACATCGAGCCGGGGATGACGTCGGTGAGTGGCGCGAAGGCCGGGCGTTACTCCGCCGGCGTGCCGGCAAGCCGTGCGACCGGCTCTTCCTTGATCGGCCAGTGCACCAGCGCAGCGAAGATGCCGAGCGCGATGCCCATCCACCAGATCGGATCGTAGGAGCCGGTCTGGTCGTAGATCCGCCCGCCGAGCCACACGCCCAGAAACGCGCCGATCTGGTGGGAAAAGAACACGAAGCCGAAGAGCGTTGCCATATAGCGCGGGCCGAACATCACCGCGACCAGACCCGACGTCGGCGGCACGGTGGAGAGCCACAGGAAGCCCATCGTTCCCGCGAAGGTGAGCACGGTGAAGGGGGTTGCCGGAACCATCAGGAAGATGGCGATGGCAACGGCGCGCCCCAGATAGATCAGCGACAGGAAATAGGGCTTGGAGAACCGTCCGCCGATATAGCCGGCGGCCAGCGCGCCGAAGACGTTGCAGAAACCGATCAGCGCGATGGCAATCGCTCCCCAGCTCGGGTCCAGCCCGAGGTCGACGATATAGGGCGGCAGATGCACGGTGATGAAGGCGACATGGAAGCCGCAGACGAAGAAGCCGAAGGTCAGCAGCAGGAAACCGCGCGTGCCGAAGGCTTCCGCCAGCGCCTCGCCGAGCCTCTGGTCCTTCTCGCCGGAACTTGCGGAAAAGGCTTTCGGTTTTCCTTTCAGCGCGATGGAGAGAAGCGGCACCATCGCGACGATGCCGGCGAGGATCAAAAGCGCCTGATGCCAGCCGAAGCCGTCGATCAGGGCCTGGCCGAGCGGGGCGAACAGGAACTGCCCGAAGGAGCCTGCGGCCGTTCCGACGCCGAAGGCAAGCGAGCGTTTCGCAGGGGTTACGGCGCGCCCGAAGGCGGCGAGCACAAGCGAGAACGAGGAAAACGCGACGCCGAGCCCGACCATCACGCCGGCGGAGACATGCAGCAGCATCGGCGATTCGACAAAGGACATCATCACCAGCCCGGCGATGTAGAGCAGCGCTCCGAAGGTGACCGTGCGCGCCGTGCCGTAGCGATCGGCGATCATGCCGGCGATCGGCTGGCCTGCGCCCCACATCAGGTTCTGGATGGCAAGCGCCAGCGAGAACACCTAGCGCGACCAGTCGCGCGCATCGGTCATCGGCGCGAGAAACAGGCCCATCGAGGACCGCGGCCCGAAGCCGATCAGCGCGATCAGGCAGCCGCAAATGATGATGAGCGGGATGTTGGGCCCGTCCTTGATGGCGGCGTCACGGGGGGAAGCGGAGGTCATGCGTGTGTCCGTGCTGATCATCGGCCGGGGAGGGCGGGTTTTCCGAGACGGTCTGTCCTGCGGCGGTGGGATCTGGCGATCCCGCGCCTCATGCAGGAGGGCGTCGAGTTTCGATGAACTTATGCGCTGCGCGAACGCGCGAAAAGCAAAACATCCTGATGGGTGGCATTCACGAAGCGGATAGGTGGCGTCTTCCCGCGTGGCAATGCACGGTCCCGGCGCGAACCGGCTTCGGTGCCGTCGGGCGGCGCGCGCGGAGGTTGATGACGCAGCGCATTCAGGAGGTTCGCCCGGGTGGCAAGAAAGCGTTTGGCAATCTGGTATCGCATCCCTATATATACCCGCGAAGAGCATAACCGACGGCCATGGCCGCGTTTTTTAAACGTCCGGTTATGCTCAAAATGAGTATAAGCGCCGAGAGAGACGCCAAGCTCAGGGTCGAGTGGATCGCGACACGCGGTCCAGGATCAGTCAAGGGAGGTCGTCATGACCACCACTGTAATCTCCACTGGCGCCCGCGCCGAAGCCCGCCGTCCCGCATCCGCAAAGGCATCGGGCTTTCCGGCGGTAGCCCGTCCGCCCCTTGCCTACACCCCTGAGATCGCCGCGGAAACCGCCCCGATCTACGAGAAGGTGAAGGATTTCATCCCGGAGATCGAGTGGCCGGTGCTGGCACCGGTGATCCATGCGATCAACGTGCTCAAGAAGGAGCGCAACGCGGTCATCCTGGCGCATAACTACATGACGCCGGAGATCTTCCACGGTGTCGCCGACATCGTCGGCGACAGCCTGCAGCTCGCCAAGGAGGCGGCCAAGACCGACGCGGACGTGATCGTCCAGTGCGGCGTGCACTTCATGGCCGAGACCGCCAAGATCCTCAGCCCGGACAAGACGGTGCTGATCCCCGACATGAACGCCGGCTGCTCGCTGGCGGAATCGATCACCGCCGCCGATGTGCGGGGCTTGCGCGAAAAGCACCCGGGCGTGCCGATCGTCACCTATGTGAACACCTCCGCCGACGTGAAGGCGGAATGCGACATCTGCTGCACCTCGGCCAATGCGGTGCAGGTGGTGGAAAGCCTGGGCGCGCCGAAGGTGCTGCTCATTCCCGACCAGTATCTGGCGGCCAATGTCGCGCGCCAGACCGATGTCGAGATCCTGACCTGGGCCGGCGCCTGCGAAGTGCACGAGCGCTTCACCGCAGCCGAACTGCGCGAGTATCGCGACATTGAGCCGTCGGTGAAGATCATCGCGCACCCCGAGTGCCCGCCCGAGGTGGTCGATGAGGCCGATTTCACCGGCTCGACCGCCGGCATGATCAACTGGGTGAAGACCAACCGCCCGGAGAAGGTGATGCTGGTCACCGAATGCTCGATGGCCGACAACATCGCCTCCGAGACGCCGGGCGTGAACTATGTGCGGCCGTGCAACCTGTGCCCGCACATGAAACGCATTACCCTGTCGAAGATCCTCGACGCGCTGGTGGAAATGCGCGATGAAGTCACGGTCGATCCGCAGGTGGCGGCCCGCGCCCGCCAGGCGGTCGAGCGGATGATCCACCTGAAGAGCTGACGACCGGCTCGCGCGCTTGCCTTTTCGGTCGCCAGGCGCGCGGCTCGGCCCTTCCTTGTCGCCGTCCGTGCATCCCGCGGACGGCGGTTTTCCGTAATGCATCGTGCCGGATACTCGCGCCATGACGTCTGCCCGCAATGTGACCACGCATATCGACGATGTCGTCATTCTCGGCGGCGGGCTGACGGGCCTGTTCTGCGCGCTCAAGCTCGCGCCGCGCCCGGTCACGATCCTCTCCGCATCGCTGATCGGCGAGGGCGCGTCCTCGGCCTGGGCGCAAGGAGGCATTGCCGCCGCCGTTTCCGATGAAGACAGTGCCGCCTCCCATGCCGCCGACACGATTGCCGTGGGCGGAGGGCTCTGCGAGGAGAAGATCGTCCGCCTGATGACGGAAGAGGCAGGCGAGCGCATCCGCGACCTGCTCGGTTACGGCGTGCCCTTCGATACCGATCTGGAAGGCCGTCTCCAGCTGTCGCGGGAAGCGGCGCATTCGGTCAATCGCATCGTGCGCGTGCGCGGCGACATGGCCGGCCGCGCGATCATGGATGCGCTGGTCGCAGCCGTGCGCGAGACGCCGTCGATCCGCGTGGTGGAAGGCTACCTCGGCGAGGAGCTGCTGCACGAGGGACGGCTCGTCACCGGCGTGCTGGCCCGGCGCCGGGGCGACCGCGAGCGTCTTGCCTTCCCGGCGCATGCCGTCGTGCTGGCCTCAGGCGGCATCGGTCACCTCTTCGCCGTCACCACCAATCCGCCCGAGGCCAACGGCCAGGGCCTGGCGATGGCAGCGCGTGCCGGCGCTGTGATCGCCGATGCGGAGTTCGTGCAGTTTCACCCGACCGCGCTCAACGTCGGGCACGATCCGGCGCCGCTCGCCTCCGAAGCCTTGCGCGGGGAGGGGGCCACCCTGATCAACGGCGCCGGGACACGCTTCATGGAGGCGATCGATCCGCTGAAGGAGCTGGCCGCGCGGGATGTGGTCGCACGGGCGGTCTTTCGCGAGAATGCGGCCGGGCGCGGCGCGTTCCTCGATTGCCGCGAGGCCATCGGCGCAGCCTTTGCCGAAAAATTTCCGACCGTCTATGCCGCCTGCCAGGCGGCGGGTCTCGATCCGGTCACCCAGCCGATCCCGGTCGCGCCTGCGGAGCATTATCACATGGGCGGTGTGCTGACGGACGCCAACGGCCGCACCTCGCTCGACAATCTCTGGGCCGCCGGCGAGGTCGCCTCGACCGGCGCGCATGGCGCCAACCGGCTTGCCTCCAACTCGCTGCTGGAGACGGTGGTCTTCGCCGCCCGCATTGCCGAGGACATCCAGAACCAGATGCCCAATCCGCGCAGCGCGCATTGGCCGGGCATCGACGACCGCATCCAGGAACCGACCCGGCGCAACGAGGTCGAGCGCGCCGCGATCACCGTGCTGCGCGAGGTGATGTCGGCGGGCGTCGGCGTCGAGCGCACCGGCGAGGGGCTGACGGCAACGCTCGCCGTGCTCGATGCGCTGGAGGCGCGCTGCGCGCGGCGCTCGATCCTCAACATGATGACCGCCGGCAAGGTGGTGGCCGCCGCCGCGCTCCTGCGCACCGAAAGCCGGGGCGGGCACTGGCGCTCCGATCATCCCGAATCGGATCCCGCCCAGGCGCACCGCTCCTTCCTGACCATGAGCCAGGTCGACGAGGTCGTGCGGGCGGCGGTGGAGAGCGATATCGGGCGCGCGGCGGTGGCCGCACGCGGGCTCGACCAGCCGATTTCCGGAGACGAGGCATGAGTGCCGCAGCCCATCGCCCCGTCCTTCCCGCGCTGATGGTCGAGGATGCCGTGCGTGCCGCCCTGCTGGAAGACTGGGGCCGCGCCGGCGACATCACCGCCCAGGCAACGCTTGGACCCGACACCCGCGCCCGCGCCGTCATCGCCGCGCGGCAGCCCGGCGTTCTCGCCGGTCTCGACCTTGCCGCAACCGCGTTCCGGCTGGCGGATCCGTCGATCTCGGTGGAGATGCACCTGGAAGACGGTGCGCGGCTGACGCCGGGCGATGTCGCAATGCGCATCATTGGGCCGGCCCGCGGGGTCTTGTCGGCGGAGCGCGTGGCGCTGAATTTCCTGGGCCATCTCTCGGGCGTGGCGAGCGCCACGGCCCGCTTCGCCGATCTGGTCGCGCACACCAAGGCCAGCATCGTCTGCACCCGCAAGACCACGCCGGGCCTCCGGGCGTTCGAGAAATACGCCGTGCGCTGCGGCGGCGGGTCGAACCATCGCTTCGGGCTCGACGACGCCATCCTGATCAAGGACAACCACATCGCGGTTGCCGGTGGCGTGCGCGCGGCCATCGAGGCGGCGCGCGCCTTTGCCGGTCATCTGGTCAAGATCGAGGTCGAGGTCGACACGCTGGCGCAGCTGGAAGAGGCACTCGCGGCGCGGCCCGACGTGGTGATGCTCGACAACATGGCGCCCGACACCCTGCGCAAGGCGGTCGCGATGGCAGGTGGTGCCGTCACGCTCGAAGCCTCCGGCGGCGTCAATCTCGACAGTGTCGCCGCCATTGCCGAGACCGGCGTCGACCTGATTTCCGTCGGCTGGATCACTCATTCGGCGCCGGTGCTCGACCTCGGCCTCGATATCGAGATCGGCTGAGGCCCCACCGGCTATTTTAGCCGCGCGAAGACCTCGCGCGCGACCTCTTCGAAGGCGCGCGCGACCCAGGTTCCCGGCAGGCGCGCGGGGCGGGCAAGCGCCACCCGGTGCGCGGGAACCGGATCCTCCAGCGCCAGATGCGCAACCTCGCCGCCGTCATAGGTGGTGCGATAGGGCAGGCGCGTCGCCAGAAGGCCGACGCCGAGGCCGCTTGCCACCATGGAGCGCAGCATTTCCGTCGAACCGGTTTCCAGCGCGATCTCCGCCGTCAGTCCGCGCGACTGGATGACGGAGAGAAAATAGTCCCGGCTCTGCGGCAGGTTCACCAGGATCAGCGGATCGCGAAGGAGTGTCGCGAGATCCACGCTCTGGCGGGTGGCAAGCGGATGGTCGCCGGCGACCAGGGCATAGGGCGGCACATCGATCAGCGGAACCATCTCCACGTCGGCCACGGCGCCGAAATCGTAGACCAGCGCCAGGTCGATCCGCCCGCTTTCCAGCCAGTCGTGCAGGGTTTCCAGATCCGCCTCGTGCAGGCGCAGCCTTGCGCCCGGCAGCTTTGTGCGAAAGGCGCGGATCAGCGCCGGCACATAGCGCGGCCCGAGGGTGGAAAAGACCCCGAGCTCCAGCACCGGGGGCAGGGCGCCGTTGCCGTCGTCGGTTGCAAGCAGCGCGCGCATCTGGGCGCGCAGGCTGCGAAACTCGACAAGCTTGCGCCGTCCGAAGGCCGTCGGCGTCATGCCCTGACCGGCGGCGCGGCGAAACAGCGGCTGACCCAGGGTTTCCTCCAGCCGGGTGACGGCGAGCGAGACCGAGGGCTGGGACACGTTGACGAGCCGCGCGGCGGCTGCGGTGCTGCCGGTCTCGGCGACGGCGATGACATAGTCGATCTGGCGAAAGCCGAAGGGTATAGGTTCCATTTATTCATTTTATGAGAAATCAATATTTCTGCCTATAGCAAATCGGTCCCTATCCTGACCTCTTCTGCGACAGACGGGAAAGGACCGCACGATGGACGCCGACAGGTCGACCCGCCCGCTCGACGGGCTTCGGGTCATCGATTTCAGCCGGGTTCTCGCCGGCCCCTATTGCACGGCGATGTTTGCCGACCTCGGCGCCGACGTGATCAAGATCGAAAGTCCGCAGGGCGATGACTACCGCCATATCGGCCCGTTCAGGGACGGTGAGAGCCTGCTGTTCCAGGCGGTCAACCGCGGCAAGCGCTCGATCGCGCTCGATCTCAAGGATCCCGAGGCGATCAGGGCGGTGCGCGCCCTGTGCCGGACGGCAGATCTGGTGGTGGAGAACTTCCGCCCCGGCGTGATGGAGCGGCTGGGGCTTGGCCCCGACGCGCTTCGGTCCGACAATCCGCGCCTCGTTTATCTCAGCGTCTCGGGCTTCGGCCAGAGCGGACCCAATGTCGCCCGTCCGGCCTATGACATCATCGTGCAGGCGATGTCGGGACTGATGCATGTCACCGGCGAGCCCGACGGTCCTCCGACCATGATCGGCGAGGCGCTCGGCGATGTCGCCGGCGGGCTGTTCGCCGCATGGGGCGCGATGGTCGCGCTGTTCGAGCGCGAGCGCACCGGCAAGGGGCGTCATGTCGATGTCGCCCTGTTCGACAGTCTCGTCTCGATGATGCCGGTGACATCCGCCCGCGTCCTGCTCGCCGGCGACGATCCCGCACGCACTGGCAACCGCCATGCGCTCTCCGCGCCCTTCGGTACCTACCGCGCGGCGGACGGGCATTTTGCCGTTGCTGTTCTCAACGACAAGCTGTTCCAGGCCTTCTGCACGGCCATTGGCGCGCCCGCGCTTGCGGCCAATCCGCAGTTCGCGACGGACACGCTGCGGCGCGAGAACGAGCCGGCGCTGGCCGCGATTATCGAGGCCTGGGCGGCGTCGCGGACCGCGGCCGAGGTGGTCGACGCGCTGGCGGTGGCCGGCATTCCCGCCGCGCCGATCGAGACGGCCGCTCAGGCCTGGCGCTCGCCGCAGTCCGAAAGTCGCGCGCTGTCCGTGGAGGTCGAGCATCCCGGCCTCGGCCCGGTGCGCGTGCCGCAACAGCCGGTGCATTTCAGCGGGGCGGCGCGCAGCGGCGGCCGGCCGGCGCCGGCACTCGATCAACATCGCGAGGACATCCTCGCAAGCTTGCGCGAAGGAGAAACCTGATGACACCGGAACTGGCCGAACACGAAACGGCGATCGTCAACGAGATCGAACGCTTTGCCGACAATGTCCTGCGTCCCCAGGCGGCGGCGATTGACGAAGAGGCCCGTTTCGCCATCGAGCATCTGCCGGCGCTGGGCGACATGGGCATCATGGGCATGAACCTGCCGGAGGCCTATGGCGGCGTCGAGCTGTCGGGGCCCGCGCTCTACCGCGCGGTGGAGCTGATCGCCGGCGCCTGCGGGTCGACCGCCTCCATGCTGACCGCGCATTTCCTGGCAACCGATTCCCTGCTGCTTGGCGACGACGGGGATCTGCGCGAGCGGTTCCTGCCGGCGGCCGCCGACGGGCGCGCGCTCGGCGCCTTCGCCCTGACCGAGCCGGAAGCCGGCTCCAATCCGGCCGACATGCGCAGCTTCGCGGTGCCGGAAGAGGGCGGCTACCGGCTGAAGGGGTCGAAGTGCTTCATCTCCAACGCCGGCGCGGCGGATTTCATCGTCGTCTATGCCAAGACCGACAAGGCGGCCGGCGCACGGGGCGTGAGCGCCTTCGTTGTCGAGCCGAAGACGATGGACGGCATCGAGATCGGCCCGCATGAAAAGACCATGGGCCTGCGCGGCGGCCACGTCTTCTCGCTCACCCTCGATTGCCATGTTCCGGCGGAAAACCGTCTCGGCGCCGAAGGGACGGGCTTCCGCACCGCGATGAAGGTGCTGGACAACGGCCGGATCGAGGTCGCGGCGCAGGCGACCGGCATTGCCGCCGCCGCCCTCACCGACGCGATTGCCTATGCAAAGGAGCGCAAGGTCGGCGGTCATCCCATCGCCGATTTCCAGGGCTTGCAGTGGATGCTCGCCGACATGGCGACCGATCTGGCTGCCGCCCGCGCGCTCGGCTATGAGGCGGCGCGCAAGCGGGGCGGCGCCGGGCGGTATTCGACCGAGTCCGCCTTTGCGAAACTCTATGCCTCCGAGGCGGCCTGGCGGATCGCCGACAAGGCGCTGCAGATCCACGGCGGCTACGGCTATACCCGCGACATGCCGCTGGAGCGCTACCTGCGCGATCTTCGGATCTTCCGCATCTACGAGGGCTCCTCGGAGATCCAGCGCACCATCATCGCGCGCGGCCTGCTCGCCTGACCAGGCACCGCGTTCGCACCGGTTACCATGCGGGAGCGAACGCGGTTCCGGTTTGGCGGCCGCCGGTCTATGCTTTGTGAAAAGACGTCTCTTGCCGGACGGAGACCGTGATGCCGAAATTCGCTGCCAACCTCAGCATGCTCTTCACGGAGGTCGATTTCCTCGACCGGTTCGATGCGGCGGCGGATGCCGGATTTTCCGGCGTGGAATTCCTGTTTCCCTATGCCTATGAGATGGGCGCCCTGCAGGAGCGGCTGCGACGACGCGGGCTGACCCAGGTGCTGCACAATCTGCCGCCGGGCGACTGGGACGCGGGCGAACGCGGCATCGCCGCCCTACCCGACCGGGTGGAGGAGTTTCGCGACGGCGTGGAGACGGCGCTGCGCTTTGCAAGCGTTCTGGGCTGCCGGCAGCTCAACTGCCTGGCCGGCATCGCGCCGGAAGGTGCCGATCCGTCGGAATTGCGCGATACGCTGGTGAGAAATCTCCGCTATGCCGCGACGCGTCTGGGGGAGGTGGGGATCCGCCTGCTTGTCGAGCCGATCAACACCCGCGACATCCCGGGCTTCTTTCTCAACACCTCGGCGCAGGCCATGGACATTCTGGACGAGGTCAACTCGCCCAATCTGGCGCTGCAATATGACATCTACCACATGCAGGTGATGGAGGGTGACATCGCCCATCGGCTGGCGGAACTCCTGCCGCGCATCGCCCATATCCAGATTGCCGATACGCCCGGTCGTAACGAGCCTGGCACGGGCGAACTGAATTATCCCTTCCTGTTCGCTCATCTCGACCGCATCGGATACGACGGCTGGGTCAGCGCGGAATACCGGCCCGCGACCACCACCGGGGCTGGGCTTGGCTGGTTTTCCGAGGCGAGCCGCGGCCACGCCTGATGTGCCGACGCCGTCCGCCCGCGCCGCTCAGACCAGGCTGAGATAGGGGCGGACTGACGCGTTTTCGCCGGCCCGCTCCGGTGCATCGAGCGCTTCCGCCTCGCCGAAACTCGACACGGCGACCCCGCCGGCCTCGCTCTTCGCCTGAAGCTTGAGGCGGGCGATATGATTGCTCAGCAGATCGAGGTTTTCGATCGACAGTCCCTTGGGAATGTGAAGAACCGCGATCGAGCAGGTCAGCAGCGGATAGGTCTGCGCCCGCCCGCGCCGGTCGTTCGCCACGATATAGCCCTGGCCGCGGTGCTCGGCGTTGTAGAGGCTTTCCACCTGATGGGCGAAGTCGGTGCGCAACTCCCGCATCAGTCCCGCCAGCCGTTCCGGCGGCCATTCGTCGAGGCCGACGAAATAGTCGTCGCCGCCGATGTGGCCGACAAATGCGCCCGGGGTATCGAGCTGGCGCTTCAGCAGGTCCGAGAACAGGATCAGGGCCCGGTCGCCGATGCGGAACCCGTAGGTGTCGTTGAACGGCTTGAAGTTGTCGAAGTCGATATAGATAAAGGCGCGATCGATGTCGGCGTTTGCGCATGTGCGCACCACATGGTCGGAAATCGCCGAATTGCCCGGAAGTTTCGTCAGCGGGTTCTGTTCCTGCGCGATCCGCAGCCGGGCCTCGTTGGACAGTTTCAGCAGCGCGTTCGGCAAGAGGCAGCCGACATATCGGCCCGCGCGGGTCATCACGATGCCGTCGCTCGGCTCGCTGCCGCCGACATCCACCAGCCGGTCGAGCGGCGCATGCACGTCGGCGATGGCGCAGGGACGGATGAATTGTCCGAGGTGGTTGTCAATGGTCGGGTTGAGAAGAAGATCGCGACCGAAGGACATGTAGAGAAACGACTTGAGGTCGGATTCCCGGATGATCCCTTTCGGCTCGTCGCGCTCGTCCACCACCGGCAGGATCGTCTGTGTCGGGTTCGCGCGGAAGATCTCCAGCGCCTCGGCAACGCTGGCGGTCCGGCACACCGGCGCCAGCCGTTCCATTTCCCGGTCGAGAACGTCGAGATCGGCCGACTTGCGCGCGCTCTTGCGCTCGTTGAGCTCTCCGATCTCGGTGTAGACGGATTTCGCCTCCGCGGGATCGGCAAAGGGGCGGGCGACGAGAAATCCCTGCACGAGGTCGCAGCCGACATCCCGGCAGGCGCGCAGCTCCGACGGCGTTTCGACGCCTTCCGCCACCACCCGGATGCCCAGCACATGGGCGAGGTCGACCACGCTTGAGACGAACAGCCGCTTGCGGGCGTCGTTTTGCAGAGCGGTGATGAAGAAGCGGTCGATCTTCAGGATGCCGGGTTCGTACTGGTAGAGCAGGCGGAGTTGCGAATGCCCCTGACCGAAGTCGTCGATGGCAAAGCTGAAGCCTTCTTCCCGGGCCGCCTGCACGAAACGGTGGAGGTCGCCCTCGTCGAAGCGGGAGGCGATTTCGGGGATTTCCAGGCACAGGTTGGACGGGGTGAGGCCGTTGCGCGCCATGGCCTCGACCATGGCGGCGAGCGGCGCGGCATCGGGGGCGAGACCGCGGCCGTCGACGTTGAGAAAGAGCTTTGCCTTGCGCGCATCCGCGAATTTCGCGAAACGGGCAATCGCCTTGCGTTGCAGCACGGCTTCCGTCGGGCCGAGGCATCCGTTTTCCGCGGCGAAGTCGAAGACGGCGGAGGGGGTGTGAAAGCCGAGAACCTCGCTGCCGCGCAACAAGGCCTCGAACCCGTAGACCGCGCCGGACTGAATGTCGACGATCGGCTGGAATGCATGTTCCAGCGTGGTTTCGACCTGCGCGAGGAACAGCTCCGGCGTTCGGTGCGCATGCCAGTCGTGCATCAGCGCGTCGTCGCTCATCCTCGGTTCCTTGTCGCAACGGTGTGCCCTGGCCACAGGCAGGCCGTTGCCGGTTGCCGTGGTCAAGCCGGGTGCGTGCAACATCCTTTGTCAGCGTTTCTTGCCGAGCGGGCCGCGCAGGGGTTCGTCGCGACCGTCAAATGACCTTGCTTGCGCAATGATGCCCGCCGCTGTCGGCGCCGGACGGGCGGACACTCGCCGAAAGGTGTAAACGATCTCTTTGCGGGATATTACATAAGTATTTTTGCTTATATTATTCACAGGCGGCGCAAAGCCGCGGCCAATCCCCCGGGAACCGCGAGGTCTGGCGCGGTGCCGCCCTAGCTCCAGCCGCCGCCGTAGGTCTTGTAGAAAATATGCTGCCCGATTTTCTCCAGGCGCTTCATGTGGCGCGCCCAGCGCGGGTTCACATAGGTCGCATGATAGTGCGTCGAGGCGCCGACGCCTTCCAGGTAGCGCTGGCCGGAGACCGTTTCGCGGGCGATCTTCTGCGCCTGTGCCCACTGTCTCGTCTCTGCGGTACGGTCGCGAATGCCGTCGCAGGCAAAGGAGAACTGGCAGCGGTTGCGCAGGTGGCGGTTCTGGTAGACGACCTTGCAGATCGTGTCCGGATAGGCCGGATTGCGCACCCGGTTCAGCACGACCTGGGCCACGGCGACCTGGCCGTTGAGCGGCTCGCCGCGGGCCTCGAAATAGACGGCCTCGGCGAGGCAGCGCTGCTCCTTGGCGGTGACGACGCTTTTCGGCAGCGGGCTGGTGGCCCACCAGTAGGGGTCGCCGTCGCGTTTCGCTTCCTGGGCGACCTCTTCGGACAGGCCCGGCGCCCCGAGAAGCGCCTCGAACGGCGCGCGCACGTCGGCCATGTTTTCCGGCGCATAGGCGGAGGCCAGCGACACGCTGGTGGCGGCGACGTTGCGGGCCATGGCCAGCCGGGTCAGGTCGAGCGGGCTGGCCGAGCCGTTTTCTTCCGCCTTGGCAAGCATGGCGGCGGTGCCTTCCGGCATGGTGGAGCGGACGAAGGCGACCCGCGGCATGTCGGACGGCTTGCCCGTCTCGAGGATGCTGCCAAGCGCATAGACGGAGCCCGCGGCGACACCGACCATCTGCCGGTCCGGCGCCATGGAGACGAAACGGTCGCCCTTGGCGGCGCGGTTCACCGGGGTGCGCGCCGGCGGCTGCGTCGGGCGGCTGTCCTTGACGAATGTTTCCAGACCGCGGACCACGGCCGGATCGCTGCCCGGCGCGGCGTTGGTGACGGCATAGTCCGGCGTGTCGCCCTTGCGCGACTTGGATGCGTCGGCGAGCACGAGACTGGGGGCCTGGCTGCTGCTGTGGGGGGCGGCCTCGATGGCGGACATCCAGCGCGGCGCGTCGCCGCGCGTTGCCTCGATGAGGGCGGAGATATCCTGCTGGGCGATGGTCCCGCTCCAGGCCAGGAACAGCGCCGGCGTCAGGACCGCAAGCCGTGCCGCCGTCCCGAAGCGGCCTCTCGCCTTGCGGCGTCCTGCGGATACAGTTCTTCCCGTGCCAGTCATGCGCGGCAACTCCGGTCCTTACGAAATACACTAGGGGCCGGCACGAAAGACTTTGCGATCGCGCTGCCATGACCGTTATCGTCGCCGCTTAACCTTGAAAGAGAGTTAATGCGCCAAGAATTCCGCGAAATCCTTTGCGTTCGCCGCGAGGCTGCACCCCATCTTGGTTAACGCGGTCGGTGACATTTTACCGAAGGTCTTGGCGTCACGGTGTTTTTCAGAACGGGCAGGGGGAGGTGAAATGGCAGGGCCGGCCACCGGTCGGATGGCGGATCGTGAGGCTTGCGGCATGAAGCTGCAACCGCTCCGCCGCCTCGAGCGCGTCGCGATGGGCATAAAGCGGATCGCCCAGGATCGGATGGCCGAGCGTCAGCAAGTGCACCCTGAGCTGATGCGAGCGCCCGGTGAGCGGCTCGAGGCGCAGGCGGGTGGTCTCGCCGTCGCGCGCCATCACCCGCCAGTCGGTGCGGGCATGGCGCCCGCCGGCCGGATCGATGTGCTGGCGCGGACGGTTGGGCCAGTCGCAGGCCAGCGGCAGGTTGATCGTGCCGCAGTCCGAAGCCACGCGTCCCCAGACCCGCGCCTCATAGTGTTTGGACACGTGCCGCCGCTCGAACTGCAGGCCGAGGTGACGGTGGGCGTGGGGATTGCGGGCAAGCACGATCACCCCGGAGGTGTCCATGTCGAGCCGGTGGACGATGCGCGCGCCGGGAAAGCGTGCTTCGGCGCGGGCGATCAGGCAGTCCGCCAGGTCCGCGCTCTTGCCGGGGACCGTGAGCAGGCCGCTCGGCTTGTCGAGCACGAGAAGGTCGTCGTCGGCATGCAGCACGACGAGGTCGGGCGAGAGCGGCGGCGCATAGGCGCGCGGAACGGGCGGGGTGGTGAGCATGGTTCATCTATCGCGCAGGCCGCGCCGGCGCAAAGCCTTTGGCAGCGCGGATGCGCTCAGCGGCCGCCGACCCTGAGGCCGAGCGCGGGGCGCTCCTTCAGGACCTCGTGGCGGAAGCGGAAGAG
>PARB01000006.1 GCA_002709505.1 Paracoccaceae bacterium
CGACACCGACCGCCCGATCGGCGGCGGTCCCGTTCTGGTGAAGTAGAGACCGGACGGCTCCCGCCACTGCCCGCGCGCACAGCGCGTTGCATCTTCCAAGACCCCGACGCCCCGGCGCCGGGGTTTTTTGTTGGCAGCTGCAGCAAACGCCCGCACCCGACTTGCAATCTGGGCGAGAATTTGGCAACCAAGATTCGAGGTTTGCAATCATGGATTTTAGACAGGGGTTTCGGGGTGATGCTGTTTTCGACAATCGACACGCGCAGAATGAAAATATTGGCCGTTACGATTGCGGCCCTCTTTCTGGCCGCCTGCCAGACGACGGGCCTAAAGCCCGGAGCCATTGACACAAGCTTCCCGCCGTCGGGCTGGGTCACCGAACGCAAGGGCAACAAGACCTTCTACCTCTGCCCGAAAACGAAGTGCAAAACCCGGCAAGGCGTCGCCATCGTTCCGCTGAAGATCCGCGGCGATGCGGAAACGGCAATCCGGAGAAACGTCCTGACCGCGGAGCTTTTCGACGCCGCCTATAATTTCTTGGAAGTCGCGTCGAAACGCGCGGTATCGTCGTCTCCGCACCGCAAGATCCAGACCCGCACCTATACGGGCTTCGAGCACGTAATGACGTTCAAGGATCGCAATGGACGGCGGCTCTATGTTGCGATCCGGTATATCGTCCAGAAGAATCGTGGCGTGTTCGTCGCCAGCTTTTCGTTCAACAGGGGGATCGCCCAGCGCAACCTGCGCCGCTACCTGGCGCAAACGACCGTTCGGCGCGTGAACTGATCCGGACGACATCTGCACACCCGCGCGCGACGCCTCCGGGCACGCGCGGGCGTTTCCCCGCAAGGGCTGCGGCGTCCCCAGGGACGCTGCAATGCGCAAAAGAGGCTTTCATCCGCGCGGGCGGCGCGCTAGAAGCGGCGCAACAGGGTCGCCTTGCATTGCGGCCCGAAGTCATGACAGCCGGCCGGTGCCGGCGCTGGCAGCGATTGCGGAGACCCCCGATGAAAGCACGCGTGACCGTCACCCTGAAATCCGGCGTTCTCGACCCGCAGGGCAAGGCGATCGAGGGCGGTCTCGCCGCGCTCGGCTTCGCCGGCGTCGACAGCGTGCGCCAGGGCAAGGTGTTCGATGTGGAACTGAACACCGCCGACGCGACCAAGGCAAAGGCGGAGCTCGCTGACATGTGCGAAAAGCTGCTCGCCAACACGGTGATCGAAAACTACGCCATCGAGATCGTCTGAACCCGGCGCCGACGCGGCTGAGGAGCGGCACCCATGGACGACGACAGTGCCAAGGCAATCCGCTTCCTGCTGATCAAGGCCGCCGTCTTCATCGCGCTTCCGGCCGGCCTTGCGCTTCTCGCCGCGCTCTTTCTGGTTTGAGCTTAAGGGACACACGCCCATGAAATCCGCTGTCATCACCTTCCCCGGATCGAACCGCGAGCGCGACATGATGTATGCGCTGGAACTGACAAGCGGCGTCGCGCCGGTGCCCGTGTGGCATGCGGACACCACCCTGCCGGACGTCGATCTCGTCGTCCTGCCGGGCGGCTTTTCCTATGGCGACTACCTGCGCTCCGGCGCGATCGCCGCCCGCGCGCCGATCATGGATGCGGTGCGCGACTTCGCCGAAAAGGGCCGGCTGGTGCTTGGCGTGTGCAACGGCTTCCAGATGCTGACCGAAGCGGGCCTTCTGCCTGGCGCCCTGATGCGCAACGCCGGCCTCACCTTCGTCTGCCGCGAGGTGCTGCTGGAGACCGCCTCCACCGCCAACCGCTTCACGCAAGGCATGACCAAGGGCGCGGTGTGGCGCTGCCCCGTCGCCCACCACGACGGCAATTACTTTGCCGACGCCGACACGATCAAGGCGCTTGAGGACCATGACCGGGTCGCCTTCCGCTACGCGCGCGGCACCAACCCGAACGGCTCGATCAACGACATTGCCGGCATCACCAACGAGGCCGGCAATGTGCTCGGCATGATGCCGCATCCGGAAAATCTGGTGGATCCGCTGCAGGGCGGCACCGACGGGCGCGCCTTCTTCGAGAGCGCCTTGTCGGTTGTCGCGGCCTGAGGCTTTCCGCCGATGAGCAAGCCGATCTTCGACAGTGCCGAAACGGCCGTTCTCGTCGAACGGCTGCGCGATCTTCTTGGCGAGGAACTGGATGTCGATGTCGGCGCGCTCGAAGCGGAGGCGCTGTTCGCCCTGCTGGCGCGCGACATCGGCGCGGCCTTCTACAATCAGGGCCTGCACGACGCCCGTGCGGCGATCTCGGCCCGCATGGACGAGGTCGGTGAGGTCGTTTATGCGCTTGAGCGCACCTCCGCCATCGACCGCGGCCGCTGATCCCCAATCGCATCCGGCCGTTCGGCCTTGTCGAAGCGCGGCGCGTGGCCGTAGGCACGGCTGTAGGCCCGGCTGAAGGCGGCCGCGCTGGAAAAGCCGACGCGTGACGCGATCGCCTTCAAGGGCACTCCGCGCGCGATCTCCTGCCGCGCCACGCTCATCCGCCAGTCATGCAGATAGGCTCCGGGCGTGCGGCCGACAACATCGCGAAACCCGGTGGCAAATGCCGTGCGCGACATGCCGGAGACGGCGGCCAGATCCTCCAGCCGCCAGGCGCGGCCCGGCGCTTCATGCATCGCCACAAGCGCCGCTGCCAGTTGCGGATGAGCGAGGCCGGCGATCAGCCCGCTGTCGGCGCCGCCCTGTTCGATGGCGTGGCGCAACAACCGCACCACGACGATCTCGCACAGCCGGTCGAGGATCGCCTGTCCGCCGCATCGCGGGCGCATCGCCTCGTCCAGCAGGACCTCGGCCACGGCGGCCAGCGCCGGCGCGTCGCACAACGCGATCCGCACCTCTTCAGGCAAGGCCAGGGCAAAGGGCGCGACATCGCCGCCGAGATCGACATGCGCGGCCACTGCAATCGCCCCGTCCGGACGCCCGCCGCCGGAGCGCGGACGAAACACCAGGCAGCCGCAGCGCACGTCGTTTGCCGGGCGCCCGGCCGGTCCCATCAGCAGGAAGAGGTTGGCACCGGCCGTCTCGGCCGCAGGAGCAATGCCCGCCTCAACTGCCGGAACAACCGTGGCCTCGATGCGGAAGCGGTCGATCAGCGCGGAGAGACGGTCGAGGCGTTTCAGCATGGTTTGTACGATAGATCAATTATTGCGGACGATGATTTCCCCTCCATACACTAACACACAGGGGAACTCCAGCGCCTCCGCTCCTGGCCCGGTGGGTCGATCCGGCGGCGCGCAACGAAAGGACAGATGCCATGTCGCTCATTCCCCGCCAGCAGGTTCCGCAGCTCGTGGTCGATACGCTCGACCACGGGACCTTCGATCTCTCGACCGAAAACCCCGAGTTCGCAACGCTCGTGGTCTTCTATCGCGGACAGCATTGCCCGATCTGCGCGACCTATCTGAAGGAACTGGAGCGTCTTGCACCGGAATTTGCGGAGCGCGGTGTCACGACAATCGCGATTTCCAGCGACCCGGAGGACCGCGCCCGCGGGATGGCCGAGACGGTCGGCGGAGAAAACCTGCGCTATGGCTACGGCCTGCCGCTGTCGGTCGCGCGCGACTGGGGCCTCTACACGTCGACGGGACGCGGCACGACCTCCATCGGCATCGAGGAGCCCGCGCTCTTTTCCGAGCCGGGCGTCTTTCTGGTGCGCGCCGACGGCACGCTCTATTTCGCCTCGGTGCAGACGATGCCCTTCGTGCGTCCGCACTTCAAGGAGATGGTCGGCGCGCTCGACTTCGTGAAGGCGAAGGACTATCCGGCGCGCGGCGAATACACCGGCGCAGTCTGATACTCGCCCGTTCCCGGCGCGCCGTCGGTGCCAGCCGGTGTCAGGACACCAGGCCTTCCGGCGCGGGTCCCGTCACGAAACGGACCGCGCCGGGAAGCACCTCGACCTTGAGGCTTTTTGCCTGCATCGGTTCCCCGTCAAGGTTGAGCGACAGCTCCGCATCGCTTTCCACCGTCAGCGAGGAAAACCGCGTCGTCTTCGCATAGCTTTCCACCGGGGCCTCGGTTTCATGCAGCAGGCGCGACAGCAGGCCGAGGACATGGTCCGCGTCCGGCTGGGGAAACAGCGTCAGGTCGAGCAGGCCATCGTCGAGCTGCGCCTCCGGACACAGCGGCACGCCGCCGCCGGCAAGACGGCCATTGCCGATGGCCATCGCCAGAAACTCCCCTTCCCAGGAAAAGCCCTCGGCGGAAAACCGGGCGTTGGAGGGGGCCAGCCGGCCGATGTGGCTGGCGCCGGCAATCAGATAGGCCGCCCCGCCGAACAGCCGCTTGGCGCGCGGGTCGGCCTCGCGGGTGATCTGGGTGACGGTGCCGCCGCTTGCCAGGTTGACGAACACGCGCTCGTTGATGCGCGCGGCGTCGATCGTGCGGATCTCTCCTTCTGCGCAAAGCGTCAGCGCGGCACCCGGATTTTCGGTCGGAAGCTCAAGCCCGACAGCAAAATCATTGGCCGTTCCGAGCGGCAGCACCCCGACCGCCGGCTGCCCGGACGGCCCGGCCTGCGCCTGACCGTCCGTATCGAGCAGCGCCGCGACCACCTGGTTGAGGGTCCCGTCGCCACCGCCCGCCACGATCGCGTCGGGGCGCGTGTCGGCGCCGAGCGCCTCGCCGACGAAACGGGCAACGTCGCCCGGCTCGTAGGTGACCCGCACGGCCACCTCGTGCCCGGCGTCGCGCACCCGGGAGATCGCGCTGCGCACATCCTCGCGCGGGGCGGATTTTCCGTTCAGAATCAGGAACAGCCGGCGTGTCTCGGTCAAGCGTTCGGTCTCCTTCGCACATCCGCCGCGACCATGGTCGGCGCGCCGGGCAATGTCTACAATTCCCTTTGCGGTCGCGGTTTGCTAAAGGGGCGGCAATCTTCCGTTTCCAAGGTCCGCAGCGCTCATGATTCCCAACGACATCGCCATCACCCCGGAACTCATCGAGGCGCACGGCCTCAAGCCCGACGAATACGAGCGCATTCTCGCGCTGATCGGCCGGACGCCGACCTTCACCGAGCTCGGTATCTTTTCGGCGATGTGGAACGAACACTGTTCCTACAAGTCGTCGAAGAAGTGGCTGAAGACGCTGCCGACGACGGGACCGAGGGTCATTCTCGGCCCGGGCGAGAACGCGGGCGTGGTCGACATCGGCGACGGCGAGGCCGTGGTCTTCAAGATGGAAAGCCACAACCACCCCTCCTACATCGAGCCCTACCAGGGCGCGGCGACCGGCGTCGGCGGCATCCTGCGCGACGTCTTCACCATGGGCGCGCGTCCCATCGCCACGATGAATGCTCTGCGGTTCGGCGAGCCGGACCATCCGCGTACCCGACATCTTGTCTCCGGCGTCGTCGCCGGCGTTGGCGGCTACGGCAACTCCTTCGGTGTTCCAACGGTCGGCGGCGAGGTTGAGTTCCATTCCCGCTACAACGGCAACTGCCTGGTCAATGCCTTTGCCGCGGGGCTGCTTAGGACCGACGGTATTTTCCTGTCGAAGGCCGAAGGCGTCGGCCTTCCGGTCGTCTACCTCGGCGCCAAGACCGGCCGCGACGGCGTCGGCGGCGCCACGATGGCCTCGGCGGAGTTCGACGACACCATCGAGGAAAAGCGTCCGACCGTTCAGGTGGGCGATCCCTTCACCGAGAAGTGCCTGCTCGAAGCCTGCCTGGAACTGATGCAGACCGGCGCGGTCGTCGCCATTCAGGACATGGGTGCGGCCGGCCTCACCTGCTCCGCCGTCGAGATGGGCGCCAAGGGCAATCTCGGGATCACGCTGGAGCTTGATCAGGTGCCGGTGCGCGAGGAGCGCATGAGCGCCTACGAAATGATGCTGTCGGAAAGCCAGGAGCGCATGCTCATGGTGCTGCGCCCCGACAAGGAAGCCGAGGCCAAGGCAATCTTCCGCAAGTGGGGCCTCGACTTCGCCATCGTCGGCGTGACGACGGACACCCTGCGCTTCATCGTCAACCATCAGGGCGAGACCGTCGCCGACCTGCCGATCAAGGAGCTTGGCGACGAGGCGCCGGAATACGACCGTCCGTGGTCGCCGAGCCCGAAGCTGGAGACGCTTCCCGCAACGCGCATCGCCGAACCAGACGACTATGCGGAAGCGCTGCTGACGCTTGTCGGCAATGCCAACGGTGCGTCGCGCCGCTGGGTCTACGAGCAGTATGACACGCTCGTTCAGGGCAACACGGTCGCCTCGCCGGGCGGTGACGCCGGTATCGTGCGCGTCGGCGACGCCGGCAAGGCGCTCGCCTTCTCCGTCGACGTGACCCCGCGCTATGTTCAGGCCGATCCCTTCGAGGGCGGCAAGCAGGCCGTGGCGGAATGCTGGCGCAACCTGACCGCCGTCGGCGCCGATCCGCTGGCGGCCACCGACAACCTGAACTTCGGCAATCCGGAGCGCCCGGAAATCATGGGCCAGCTCGTCGAGGCGATCAAAGGCATCGGCGCGGCCTGCGAGGAACTCGAGATGCCGATCGTCTCCGGCAATGTCTCGCTCTACAACGAGACCAGCGGCGAGGCGATCCTGCCGACCCCGGCCATCGGCGGCGTCGGCCTGCTGGACGATGTCAACGCACGCGCCAGCCTCGCCTTCGCCAATGACGGCGATATCCTCATCCTGATCGGCGGACATGGCACGCATCTCGGGCAAAGCGCCTACCAGCGCGACATCCTCGGCCGCGAGGAAGGCGCCCCGCCGCCGGTCGATCTTGCGGCCGAGAAGCGGCGCGGCGATTACGTGCGCGGCCTCATCCGCGCCGGCCGCGTGACGGCGGTCCATGACCTGTCCGATGGCGGTCTTGCCGTGGCGCTTGCCGAAATGGCGATTGCCGGCAACCGCGGCTGTACGGTCAAGGTCCCCGCTCCCGCGCATGCAGCACTCTTCGGCGAGGATCAGGGCCGCTACGTGCTGACCGTTGCACCCGACAGGGTCGCAGGCGTTCTGGAGGATGCGATCGACGCCGGGCTCGAGGTCGCGGAAATCGGCAAGGTCGGCGGCAGCGATTTGACGGTTGAGGACATTCTCACCATATCCGTTGCAAAGCTCGGCGAGAGCCACGAAACTTGGTTCCCGACGTATATGGCCGGCGCCTAACCGCGTCGCGCGGCGCGAATTCCAGGCCGCCCGTCCGCAACGGCGGCAGGCGGCTGGCAGAAAGGACGAACATATGGCAATGCAGGCGCACGAGATCGAGGCGCTGATCAAGGAAGCCCTTCCGGACGCGAAAGTGGAAATCCGCGACCTGGCGGGCGATGGCGACCACTATGCCGCCGTGGTGGTGGCCGATGCCTTTCGCGGCAAGACACGGGTGCAGCAGCACCAGATGGTCTATCAGGCGCTGAAGGGCAACATGGGCGGCGAACTTCACGCGCTGGCCCTGCAGACGAGCGCCCCGGACTGAAACCCCAAAGCCGACCCCGGTCGCTGGACCTTGAACCCGGCAGAACGAAAGGACGCACTATGAGCATTCAAGATTGGATCAAGAACGAGGTCGACACCAATGACGTCGTCCTCTTCATGAAGGGCACCCCGGCGTTTCCCCAGTGCGGGTTCTCCGGTCAGGTCGTGCAGATCCTCGATTACATTGGCGCGCCCTACAAGGGCATCAACGTGCTGGAAGACGATGACCTGCGCCAGGGCATCAAGGAGTTTTCCGACTGGCCGACCATCCCCCAGCTCTACGTGAAGGGCGAGTTCGTCGGCGGCTGCGACATCATCCGCGAGATGTTCCAGAGCCAGGAGCTTCAGGCGCATCTGACGGACAAGGGCATCTCGACCCGCCAGTCCGCGTAGTTCAAAAGTTAATAAATGGTTAATAAAAGGCGGATCCAAGTTGATCCGCCTTTTTTTGTCAAGATTTATAGACTAGGCAAATTTTGCCGAATCACCCTAAGCTGAATGTCAGATGAATGCGCGCTTCAGGTCTTGATCACTTGAACCGTGTCATGTCTCGGTCGTCTTAGGGCTCAATCGGCACCGGAAGGATCAGACCATGCGTATCGCGAAACTGGCAGGCCTCGGCCTCGCTCTCAGTTTGGGTCTCGGCCTCGCGACGTTCGCGCAGGAAAACGACAGCAACCTGCGCCGCATCGCCTGTGTCGAACTGATGGTCTTTGCCCCTGCCAACGGTATCAGCGACGCCGACACCTGCCGCGCCCATGGCGGGCTGGCGGCCGAAGGTGCCCATGCCGCCAATTCCGCCCTGGTCATCCTCGTGCGCAACCAGCCGGCCGGCTCCTCTCTCGGCCTGATCCCCGGCAAGGGATCGTAACCGCTCCAGTCCGACTTTTCCCGGCGCGACGCCTGCTTCCCCGCGAGACGTCGCCCTGCCCGAACCGCGGCCCGGACCTTCCCCCGGGCCGTTTGCGTATCCTCAGGCGCTCACCGGCCCGTATTTGCGCGCCGCATCCAGCGCAAGGCCCGTCCCAACGCTGCCGAAGACATCGCCCTGAACCACGGCCGCCTGCGGGAACAGGCCCGTGAGACGGTCGCGGACGAAGGGGATCGAGGCCGAGCCGCCGGTGACGAACACCGAGGAGATCGCCTCCGCTCCCACCCCGGCCTGATCCAGACAGTCAGCAAGCGCCCCCGCGATCCCGGCGACCGACTGTTCGATTGCCGCCACAAGATCGGCGCGCGCCACCTCAAGATCGAGATCCACATCCGACAGCGGGAAGCGCAGGTGATGACGCTCCCGCGACGACAGCGCGATCTTCGCCGCCTCGACCTCGCCGGCCAGTGCATGGCCCTGGCGCTCGGCGATCACCGCCATCAGCCGGTCGACGAGGTCGGGGCGGGCGGCATCCTGCCGGAGGTCCTTCAGCTTGGTGTCGATCTGCGGCGCGTAGAGGAAATTGATACGGTGCCAGGTGGCCAGCTCGAAATAGGCCCAGTTCGGCAGGTCGCGCCGCCCGTCGCGGGCAAGCGTCCGGTAGCCCAGTTCCGGCATGACGGTCCGCAGGCTGAGCAGGCGGTCGAAATCGGTTCCGCCGATGTGAATGCCGGTGCTGGCAAGAATATCCGCGCGCCGGTCGGCCGCCTTCCGGCGCTCCGGCGACACCCGCACGATGGCGAAATCCGACGTGCCGCCGCCGAGATCGACGATAACGGCCAGTTCCTCGCGCTCTACGGAGCGCTCGTGATCCAGCGCCGCGGCAATCGGCTCGAACTGGAACGCCACCTCGAAAAATCCCGCGTCGCGCGCAATGGCCTCAAGCTCGTCCTGCGCGCGGGCGTCGGCCTCCGCGTCGCCGTCGACGAAATGAACCGGGCGCCCGAGCACGACCCTATCGAAGGCCTGGCCGGCGGCGGCCTCCGCGCGCGTCTTCACCTGCTTCAGATACAGCCCGATGATCTCGGAGAAGGTCCAGCGACGCGCCTTGATCGTCGTCTTTTCCGCCATGGTCCGGGAGCCCAGAACGCTCTTCAGCGAGCGCATCAGCCGTCCCTCGACGCCCTCGACATAGGCATTGACGGCCCCGCGGCCGAAGCGGACCTCCGCGTCCTCAAACGAAAAGAACAGCGTGCTCGGCAACACCGCGCTGTCTCCTTCCAGGGCGAGAAGCCTGGCCGCACCGTCGGGCGCGAGAATCGCGGCGGTGGAGTTGGACGTGCCGAAGTCGATGCCGCAGGGCATGTGTGAGGTCATTGTCAGGGTCCGAAAAAGCAGGGCCGCCGGATGCGGCATGGGAAAGACAAAGCCGGGACAGGCGGACCCTCCCGGCTTGAACGATGGATCTGGATGCAAGAGTTATTCGGCGGCGAACAACCGCCCGGTCATGGCAAGGGCCGCGCCGCAGGGCTCGCTGTCCTCACGCGCATCGGCGCCGGCATGAGAGGACGCCATCAGGCCGGCGAAGTCGAAGAGCGCCGGATCATGCAGATGCGACGCCCGCACATTGGCAAGCGCGCGAGCCATGACCGACAGCCGCCCCGGCGTCGCCCGCTCCCACTCCGCCATCATCGCCTTCACCTGGGCGCGCTGCAGGCCGTCCTGGCTGCCGCACAGGTCGCAGGGGATGATCGGAAATTCCATTGCCTTCGCGTAGCGGGCGATGTCCTCTTCCGACGAGGAAATCAGCGGGCGCAGCACCAGCAGGTCGCCGTCGTCGTTGAGAAGTTTCGGCGGCATGGAGGACAGCCGTCCGCCGAAGAAGAGGTTCATGAAGAAGGTTTCCAGCGCATCCTCGCGGTGATGACCGAGCACGATGGCCGAACAGCCCTCCTCGCGGGCGATGCGATAGAGGTGACCGCGCCTGAGCCGCGAGCAGAGCGAACAATAGGTCTTTCCCTCCGGCACCTTGTCCACGACGATGGAATAGGTATCCTGACGCACGATGCGGTGCGCGATGTCGTGGGTCTGGAAGAACTCCGGCAGGATATGCGCGGGAAATCCCGGCTGAGCCTGGTCGAGATTGCAGGCGAGCAGGTCGACCGGCAGCACGCCCCGCCATTTCAGGTCGAGAAGCACGGCGAGCAGCGTATAGCTGTCCTTGCCGCCGGAGAGGCACACAAGCCAGCGCGGACGCTCACCCGACGCCTCCACCATGGCACTGCGCGCGATGGTGTCGCGCACCTCCCTGAGCAGGCGTTTCCTGAGCTTCTTGAACGACACGGAGGCCGGCGCGTCGCGAAACAGAGGCGGACAGGCCGTCGCCTCGGTCGCGTCAACAGGCTGCGTGAAATCGCTCATAGTGTCATCTGCCGGGAACTGGATGTATCGGGGGCGGACAATGCCGAGATTTGGCCCCGATGGCAACATCGACGACGACCATTGCACGAACGCGTGCGATCCCGCAGGCTGCGCCGAAGCGCTCTCGAAAACACCGCACCAACCGGAAAGGCGATCCCTTGCCAGCACCCGCCCGCATCAAACGCCTGTCGGCGCTCGCCCTTGCGCTCCTTGCCGGGGCCTGCTCCTCCTCCGCCTCCATCGGTTCGGCGGTGCTCACCTCCGACGGCCGGGGCGCGGCGACGATCGACACGCAGACGCTGACCATCGGCACCCAGCGCCCCACCGACGTCCCGCCCCCGCCCGGAGGCTGAGGACTGAAAGCTGAAGGCGGGCCGCCGGGACCGGCATACAGTGGCGGATCAGCCCTCGGCGACGTAGCGCCAGGCGCCGTCCTTCGCCTCGGCGCGGCCGACGCCCGGCCACGGAAGGTGGTAGCCGACGAGCAGCAGGCCGTCGCTCGCCGCGCGGTCGAGCAGCGTGCGGCGTGTCTTCGCGGCAAGCTCCGGGTTCTGGTCGGTGGTCGGCTGCCAGTCCGGCTTTTCAAAAGACACAGACGGATGGGTCAGCGCGTCGCCGGTGACGAGCAGTTGCTGGCCGCCGTCCTCGATCAGGACGGACATGTGCCCCGGCGTGTGGCCCGGCGTCTCGATCATGGTGATGCCGGAGACGACCGCATGGTCGGCGCCGACCCGTTCCACCTTCTCAGCGACCGCGCCCAGATTGCGCTGCGCGCCCAGCGCGAAGGAATGCAGCTCCTCCGGATTGTCGGCGAGGAAATCCGGGTTCATCCAGAAATCCCATTCCGCAGCCCCCATCAGGTAGCTGGCGTTGGGAAAGCGCTCGCTCTCGTCGAAATCGTCGATCACGCCCCAGACATGGTCCGGGTGGCCATGGGTCAGCACCACATGGGTGACGCTGTCGCGGTCGAGGCCGGCGGCGTCGAAACTGTCGGCCAGAAGCCCGGCATCCTGGAAGAAGTTCAGCCCCGCGCCGGTGTCGATCAGGACGAGCGCATCGCCCTTTCGAACCAGCGCGATGTTGAGGGCGCTGGCGCGGGTTTCGGCGTCATGGCCATGGGACGTCAGAAAGGCGCTGCGCTCCTCGTCGCTCACATTGGAGGCAAGCGTCGAGGCCGGCAGCACCAGCCCGCCATCGGTCAGGATGGTGATCTCGCTGTCGCCCAGGCTAAACTGATGCGCCGCCTCGGCCGCCCGTGCCGGCGTGCGCGCTGCGAACAGTCCCGCGCCCGCGCCGGCACCAGCCGTCGCCAGACCGCGCGCCACCAGGGGAGCGGAAAGCCCCCCGGCCAGAATGGAACGTCTCGATACGGACATGTCGTCTCCTCCGGTTTTCACGCATCATATTCGACTGAGCGAATATGAAAACCCGAATATGACGACGGGAAGCCTCGGTGCATGGGTGCAGCAGGCCCCGGACGCGAAAAGGGCGCGCCTTGCGGCGCGCCCCGTTCGAAGCCTGGCGGACTTGAAATCCGAAGATCAGCGCGAATAGAACTCGACGATGAGGTTCGGTTCCATCTGCACCGGATACGGCACGTCGGCAAGCGTCGGGACCCGGTTGAAGGTCGCGGTCATCTTGCTGTGGTCGGCGGTCACATAGTCCGGCACGTCACGCTCGGCGAGCTGGGTCGCCTCGATCACGGTCGCGAGCTGACGCGACTTCTCACGCACCTCGATGACATCGCCCGGCTTGCAGCGGTAGCTGGTGATGTTGACGCGGCGGCCGTTGACCTTGACGTGACCGTGGTTGACGAACTGGCGCGCGGCGAAAACCGTCGGCACGAACTTCGCGCGGTACACGATCGCGTCCAGACGACGCTCGAGCAGACCGATCAGGTTCTCCGAGGTGTCGCCCTTGAGGCGGGACGCCTCGACGTAAATCTTGTGGAACTGCTTCTCGGAAATGTTTCCGTAGTAGCCCTTGAGCTTCTGCTTGGCGCGAAGCTGGACACCGAAGTCCGAGAGCTTGCCCTTGCGGCGCTGGCCGTGCTGGCCCGGGCCGTATTCGCGGCGGTTGGCCGGGGACTTCGGACGGCCCCAGATGTTCTCGCCCATGCGGCGATCGAGTTTGTGCTTTACGCTATGGCGCTTCGACATTCGCGGTTCCTTCGCAGTCGTCTGTTATATCAAGGAAACACGCCCTCCTCTCCTTGCCTTCTCCATGACGGTCACGAAGAAAGCGAGGCGACAGGACCCCGGGCCAAACAGCGCCGGCACGGAGATCCACGGGTGCGTGAAAAACAAGGCGGGCCACAGGGACCCGCCAAGTCGCAGGATCCCTATCCGACCGGCGGGCGCTTGTCAAACGGAAGTCGTGTGACAAACCGCGCAATTCCGCCATTCGGCGCGGATCCGTCAGACCGGCGGCGCAAGCAGCGTCAGAAGATGGGACAGATCCGCCCCCGTGGTGGCGATCACCCGGTCGGCCCCGGCCGGCGGTTCGGCACCCGCCGGCAGCGGCGCGGCCGCCTCGCCCAGCACATTGGCAAGGCGGCGCGCAATCGCCGGCGCCGGGTCGAGCCAGTCGACATTCCAGGGCGCGGCTTGCATCAATTGCGGCAGGAGCAGCGGGTAATGGGTGCAGGCAAGCACGACCACATCGGTTCGCGCGCCGTTCTTGGTCACGAAGCAGGGGGCGATTTCCTGTGCCAGAACATCCCGGTCCACGTCCTTGCCGGCAATCGCCGCCTCCGCGAGCCGCGCCAGCCGGCGGGCCCCGACGAGGGTGATCGCCGTGTCGGGCGCAAAGCGCCGGATCAGGTCGAACGTATAGTCGCGTACGACGGTGGCCGGGGTCGCGAGCACCGTGACGAGGCCGCTGCGCGAAATCTCCGCCGCCGGCTTGATCGCCGGCACAGTGCCCACCACCGGGATCGACAACCGTGCACGCAAGGGCGCCAGCACGAGGGTAGAAGCGGTGTTGCAGGCGATGACGACGGCGCAGGGGCGCAACTCGTCGACAAGCCGCACCAGCAGTTCCACGCAATGGGCGGTCAGTGCTTCCTCCGGCCAGTCGCCATAGGGAAAGCCGGCATCGTCGGCGACGTAACACAGCGGAAGCTGCGGCAGCAGGGAGCGGATCTGGCGCGCGACGCTCATGCCGCCGGCACCGCTGTCGAAGACGAGCACCGGGGGGCCGAGCGGCGCGGGCGCGCTCATTATTCGCTTTCGGCGGACGGACCGTCGCTCTTGTCTTCGCGCTGATCCTCGCGCGGACGGGTCGGCCGTCGCTCGAGCGCCGCGATCACGCCGCGCAGGGTCTTCACTTCCTGGTCGGTCAGGGCGGCCTTCTGCAGGATGTTGCGCAGGTTGCGCACCATGGAGGGGCGCTTTTCCGGCGGACGGAAGAAGGTGACGCCGTCGAGCGCGCTTTCCAGATGCTCGAACAGCCGCACCAGGTCCTCCTTGCGCGCGGGCGGGTTGGCCACCTCGTCGAGGCGGAAGGGCAAGGCCCCGCGATTCGCCTTGACGCGCCATTCATAGGCGCACACCAGCACCGCCTGGGCGATGTTCAGCGACGCGAAATCCGGATCGACGGGCAACGTGACGATCTCGTCGGCGAGCGCCACCTCGTCGTTGTTGAGCCCCCAGCGCTCGCGACCGAAGAGATAGCCGACGCTCGCGCCCTGCGCGGCAAGGCGGGTGGCGGCCTCGGCTGCCTCGTCCGGACCGCGCACGGGCTTGGGCACCTCGCGCGAACGCGCCGTCGTCGCATAGACGAAACTGAGATCCGCGATGGCATCCTCGACGCTGGTAAAGACGCGCACGCCGTCGATGACATGATCGGCTCGGCTTGCCGCCGCCCGTGCCCGCTCGCTCGGCCAGCCGTCGCGCGGATTGACGATCCGCAGATCGACAAGGCCGAAATTCGCCATGGCGCGCGCGGCCGTGCCGATGTTTTCGCCCAGCTGCGGCTCGCACAGGATGACGCAGGGAGGCGTCAGGTCGACGCTTCGGGCCGACGGATCGATGGATGCATTGCGTGTCATGGCGCGCAGATAGCCCATTCCCGGCGACTTTTCCAGCGTTCGCGCAACGCCCGCACCAGGGCGCGATAGCGGATCGCACGAAAGGCAAACCGGCGTTATAGTCAGAATGTTGAAAATCATTCTCTATCCGCAAATACAAGGAATTACGGCATGAGCGCGCCGCAACCGCAAACCGCATCCCACAAACCGCCGATCACGGAAGTGGTTCGCGAAAAATGGGGCTGGTTCCTTGCACTGGGAATCGCCTTGCTGATCGGCGGCTTCGCCATGATCACCGTCCCGCTCGCCAGTTCCATCGCGGTCACGCTGGTCATTGCACTGGTGTTCGCCATCGGCGGCGTGCTGCAGATCTGGCACGCCTTCTCCGTCAAGAACTGGAGCGGCTTCCTGTGGGACATCCTGACCGGGATCATCGCGCTGGTCGGCGGTGCCGCCGTCTACTTCAATCCGGTCATCGGCACCTTCGCGCTGACGCTCGTCGTCGCCGTGATCCTGCTGGCGCAGGGCGTCACGCAGATCCTGCTCGGCTTCAAGGTGCGTCCGCACGACGGCTGGGGCTGGCTTGCCGGCGCCGGCGTGCTGTCCATCGTCGCAGGCCTGTGCATCTGGTTCGAATTCCCGACCTCCGCGCTCTGGGCGCTCGGCCTGTTCGGCGGCGTCGCCGTCCTGATGAACGGCTGGAGCTACATCGCCATCGCCCTGATCGCGCGCAAGTCCAACGCGGCATCTTCGGTCTGATCGCCTGCCCCGACGGCCGTCATTCGGCGACCGTCGGCACCCTCTCGTCGGCCTCGCTCGCCGCCGGTCCGAAATCCAGATAGAAGTCGGCGCCCTCGCCCGGCGCGCTCGTCGCCCCCAGAACCCAGCCATGGCGCTGGGCGATCGCCGAGCAAATGGCGAGCCCCATGCCGGTTCCCGCGTATTTCTCGCGTCCGTGCAAACGGCGAAACGGCTCGAACACTTGGGCCTGGTGGCTCATGTCGAAACCGATCCCGTTGTCGCGCACATGGATCCGCCGCGGCCGCCCGTCCGGGTCGCGCGTCACGCGGACACGCACCACCGGCCGGTTGCCCGCAGCTTGAAACTTCACCGCATTGGCAATCAGGTTCTGGAACAGCTGCTCCAGGAACACGGGATCGCCCTCCAGCTCGACAGCGCCGCCGCTGACGATGATTTCCGCGTCGCTTTCGCGGATCGACTCGGAGAGGCTTTCGGTTACCCGCGCGATCAGCGTATCCAGCGACAAGCGCTCGCGGTCGAGCTTGCGGTCGGAGGCCGCGGAATAGTTCAGCAGGTTGGAAATCAGCGTCTTGGCCCGCCCGGCCGAGGCCCGCATCACATTCGCGGCGTAGGAAATGGTCTCCGTGTCGCGATTGGCCACGCCTTCGAGCAGGAGATCGCTGAACACGCCGATCTTGCGCACCGGCTCCTTGAGGTCGTGCGAGGCGAGATTGTTGAACTGGGTCAGCCGTTCGTTCGCGGACCTGAGGTCGGCGTTGGCGCGGGCCAGTTCCTCGGTGCGTTCCGTCACCCGCCGCTCCAGCTGCCCGCGCAGACGCATCAGCTGGCTCCGGTCGCGCAGCACCAGCCCGCCCATGGACAGCCCCGCAACCAGCAATCCGATGATCAGGAACAGCACCGTGTCCACGGTGTTGCTGAGAATGTCGCGCTGACGCGCGGCCGCCTCGCGCTGGAGCCGATAGACGCTGGAGCGGAAGGCATCAAGCGTCGGCTGAAGCTGTCCGAGCTGTTCGCGCATGAGCGTCGCCGCGGCGAGATCGCCCTCCACCATGTCCGCCAGATGGGTATCCGCCTCGCGCACGACCCGCGTCAGGTCCGGCATGAGAGAGGTCGATCCGTCCACCCGCGCCAACTCGCGCCCGACCGCGCCCTCGCCAAGGCGGATCGCGCGGCTCCACAGGATATCGAACCGCGACACCACCTGTGCGCGAAGGTCTTCCCGCCCCTCGTTGAGAATCAGCGTGTCGAGCGCATGCAGCACGTCCTTGTATTCGACGACCAGCTGGGCGCTGAACCAGATGAGGCTTTGCCGGTATTCGGCCCGGTCCTCGTTGTTCTGGGTGCTCAAGGTGGAAATGACGACGAACAGCGACCCGGTGATGATCGCGACGCCGACCAGCAGCGTCGCGTAGAGCGTGCGCACCCATTTTGCGCTCAGTTCCATCTTGCTGCCTTCCGCCGGTCTTTCACCGATTGCGTCCTTCCCAACGGCGCATCCTGAGGTGGAATTCTACAGCCGACACGACCCGGGGGAAAGCGCGAAGCAGCGCAAACGTCACTGCGTCGCCTGCCCCGCCAGCGTCAGTCCGCTCAACTGCCAGATGGCGCGCGAATAGTAGATCTCCGACCTGAGCTCCTCGCGTTCCGACCAGGGGTAGATGACGCGCACGGGCCCGCGATCGCGCACGCCGATCGGCTCGCCATTCACCCGCACCGCCAGAATCACATCGTAGGCGCGCGCGTCGGAGACCGGAAACACGACGCGGTAGTTGTTGAGCGCAACCGCGACAATGCTGTCGCCCTTCGCGCCGACATGGGCAAGAACATCGCGGATCAGCGGGCCGGTGTAGGTGGTGAGTTCGTCGTTCCACGGAGTGGTCGTGACCACATCATGCATGCCGATCGCCTCGAGATCCGACCGGGTCAGCGACAAGGGCTCCGCACTGGCGATATTGCCGTCGATCTTAAGAACGGCGGGTTCGTCGGCCGCCAGTGCCACAGCCGCCGCGAAGGTGAAAGTCACGGCCAGGAGGCCGAGCGACAGCGCGCGCATCCACGCTAGTTTGATCCCGGTTCCACGTCCCATGCGTCCCTGCACCCTCAAGCTCCTCTGCGCTCCGTCTGCCGCCGTCCCGGCCCCCTGACACGGGCGACCCTTGCGACTTCCTACAGGGTGCGCCCAGCCCGCGCATCCCGCAACCCGCATTTTAGCGTCATCGTTTCGCATGATTGACGAATGGCCAGCTTTGCGTTTCGCCGCCCCTTTGCTATAGGGGCCGCGCGGCTGTTGCGCCCGGCCCGCCCGGGCCGGCGACATCGGCCTGAGGTATCCGGCGCGGGACGCGCATTGCCCACCCAAGACACGAGGTCATCTGCACCATGGCGAAGATTAAGGTTGTCAATCCGGTTGTCGAACTCGACGGCGACGAGATGACCCGGATCATCTGGGAATTCATCAAGAACAAGCTGATCCATCCCTATCTCGACATCGATCTGAAGTACTACGACCTCAGCATCGAGAAGCGCGACGAGACCGACGACCAGATCACCATCGACGCGGCCAATGCGATCAAGGAATACGGCGTCGGCGTGAAATGCGCCACGATCACGCCGGACGAGGCCCGCGTCGAGGAATTCGGCCTCAAGCGCATGTATCGTTCGCCGAACGGCACGATCCGCAACATCCTCGGCGGCGTGATCTTCCGCGAGCCGATCATCATGAACAACGTGCCGCGCCTGGTGCCGGGCTGGACCCAGCCGATCATCGTCGGCCGTCACGCCTTCGGCGACCAGTATCGCGCCACCGACTTCCGCTTCCCCGGCAAGGGCAAGCTAACGGTGAAGTTCGTCGGCGAGGACGGCACCGAGATCGAGCACGAAGTGTTCGACGCACCGTCGGCCGGCGTCGCCATGGCGATGTACAACCTCGACGATTCGATCCGCGACTTCGCCCGCGCCTCGATGAACTACGCGCTGCAGCGTGGCGTTCCCTGCTACCTGTCGACCAAGAACACGATCCTCAAGGCCTATGACGGGCGCTTCAAGGACCTGTTCCAGGAGATCTTCGACACCGAGTTCAAGGAAGCCTTCGAAGCCAAGAAGATCACCTACGAGCACCGCCTGATCGACGACATGGTCGCGGCGGCTCTGAAGTGGTCGGGCGGCTACGTCTGGGCCTGCAAGAACTACGACGGCGACGTCCAGTCCGACATCGTCGCCCAGGGCTTCGGCTCGCTCGGCCTGATGACCTCGGTGCTGATGACCCCGGACGGAAAGACGGTGGAAGCGGAAGCCGCCCACGGCACTGTTACCCGCCACTACCGCCAGCACCAGCGCGGCGAGGAAACCTCGACCAACCCGATCGCCTCGATCTTCGCCTGGACCCGTGGCCTTGCCCACCGCGCCAAGCTCGACGGCAACGACGAACTGGCCAAGTTCGCCGACACGCTGGAGAAGGTCTGCATCGACACGGTGGAATCCGGTCACATGACCAAGGACCTGGCGCTGCTGGTCGGTCCGGACCAGAAGTGGCTCACCACCAACGGCTTCCTCGACAAGATCGACGAGAACCTGCAGGCCGCGATGAAGGGCTGAGGCTCTTCACGGCACGAAACGAAGAAGGGCGCCCGCAAGGGGCGCCCTTTTTACGTTTGAGACCCTGTCCGCGACAGTTGCGCCGCGGGAAGGACGGCCTTTCCGGCGCGCGCCCTCACGCGGCCCGCACGTCGGCGAGGAAGCGTTCCACGCGCGACTTGAGGGTCTCGGCGCGCTGGCTCAGGTCCGCCGCCACACCGGTCACCTGGGTTGCCGCGGCACCGGTTTCGCTCGCCGAATTCGTTACCTCGATGATGTTGGAGGTGACTTCGCGCGTGCCCTCGGATGCCTGTTCGACATTGCGGGCGATTTCGCTGGTCGCCGCCGTCTGCTCCTCCACCGCCGAGGCGATGCTGGAGGCAATCTCGTTCACCTCGCCGACGGTCAGGCCGAACATCTGGATCGCCGACACCGCTTCGGCCGTTTCCACCTGAATGCTGGCGATCTGCTGGCTGATCTCCTCGGTTGCCTGTGCGGTCTGGGTGGCAAGGGCCTTCACTTCCGAGGCAACGACCGCAAACCCCTTGCCGGCCTCGCCGGCGCGCGCCGCCTCGATGGTGGCGTTGAGGGCGAGCAGGTTGGTCTGCTGGGCGATGGCGGAAATCAGATTCACCACTTCTCCGATCTTCTGGGCGGAGGCGGCCAGCCCCTGCACCTGACCGTCGGTGCGCTGCGCTTCTGTCACGGCACGGCTGGCGATCGCGGAGGACTGGGACACCTGCCGCGAGATCTCCTGGATGGAGGACGAGAGCTCTTCCGTGGCGCTTGCCACCGTCTGGACATTGGCGGACGCCTGTTCCGCTGCACTGGCGACGGAGGTTGCCCGGTAGTTGGTGTTGCTGGCGATGCCGGACATGGACTGCGCCGTGCTTTGCATTTCCGTGGCAGCGCTTGCGACCACATCCAGCAGTTCCGAGACATTGGCATCGAAGGTCTGGGTCAGCTGCTCGATGTGGCGGGCACGCACGTCACGCGCCCTGGCGGCTTCCGTCTCCCTGGCCGCCAGGTCTTCGGCCTTGATCATGTTCTCCTTGAACACAACAACGGCCCTTGCCATGGCCCCGATCTCGTCGCCATGGTCGAGCCCGGGGATGTCGGTGGTCTTGTCACCGTCGGCCAGGGTCCGCATCGCATTGGTGATGGTGGAAATCGGCCGAGCGATACCGGTTCCGATGCTCCATGCGGCGAGCGCCCCGAGCGACACACCGATGGCCGCAACGACCAGCAGGAAGACCACGGCATTCTCCATCTCGGCAGTCGCCCGCGGGCCGATGGTGTCCTGCAGTTCCTGCAGGCTGAGCTTCAACGTCTCGAGTTCGGCGGCAATCTTGGGACCGATCACATCGACCGTCCGGACAGCGGCTTCCGCACGACCGGCGGACATTGCGGTCAGAGCATCAAAGGCCTGCGAATATCGGATCAGATCGGCGTCCGCGGCGGCGACGATCTGGTCCGCTTGCGGCGACACAACCAGGTCCGCCATTTCGTCGAGGAGATCGTGGGTGTTCTGAAGCCGCGTTTCGACGACCTCGATATCCTTCGCGGATCCCGACGCCAGGAAGTTCTTCACCGCCAAGCGCGCCTCGAGCAGATTGGCCTGCACACGTCCGGCCAGCGCTGTTTCCCTTGCAGCCTGACGATAGGTTGCAAAATCGTCGTCGGCGTTAATGAGGGCAGAAGCACCGATACCGCTGATCGTCAGCAACAGGATCAGGACAAAGCCGAAGCCGCCGAAAACCTTCTTCGGGATGGATATTTTCTTGAGCATCTATTCGCCTCGAATGCACTTTCGGAGATGGGCAGCCGTGACCGCAAGTCTCTAAGTTGATTGATCGCATAAATTTCCGCGAAGACTTGTTAGTTTGAAATCGATGAAGAGCTAATTAAAGAATACAATCAAAAATTGCGCGATTAATTTTCCTGTTTACGTAAAGACATAAATTATAGCAAAATAATAATTTGAAATTATCTGGCGAAACTGATCGAATAAAATCAAAAAGAGAAAAAAGTCAGAATAAAAATTCCTCTCTTGCGTGGTTCAGAAAACAGAAGAGGAATTTAATCCCAACATCAGATACGAAAGCACTGGAAACGTCCCCGCCCGTCGGATGCATCTTTCCCAGCCAGAAAAAACCCTGGGGGAGAAAATGCCGCCAGCTTGGTATGGGCAAGCAATCGTATTGAACCACAGTCTGCCCACCGCCACGCGGCGCGGCCGAAATTCGCGCAGGAGTTGCAGATACGGAGTTCTTTTTTTATGGCTTCGTCTCGATCCTGACGGACCTATCCCCCTGTGCCGTCACGAGTTTTTGCAGACGTTCGGCTGTCACGCCGACGCGATTCGAAGGCCGGCATCACCACGGCCCGCTTGGCGACCCGGCTCACCGCTGCGCCGTCCGGCATCCCGGCCTTGACCACGGGACGATCCGAAACGGCCGCAGCGGCACCCGTGCCGGCTACCGCCCGAGGTAGTTCGGCGTCCGCCGGGCGATCCAGGCATCCAGACCTTCCAGCACATCCGCGGTCGGACACATGCGAGCGAACTGCTCGCGCTCGATCAGCAGGCCCTCCGCGATGGTCGCGTTGATGCCGCGCGTGACCGCCGTGATGATCCGCGCCGCGGCAAGGGGAGAATGCCGCAGGATGCGCTCCGCCAGGTCGAAGGCGGCTGGAAGCAGCTCCTCCGCCGGCACCACCGTGTTCACCAGACCCAGTTCATAGGCGCGCTGCGGGCCGAAGGTGTCGCCGGTCAGGAGCAGTTCGAGCGCGCGCTTCCGCCCGGCCAGCCGCGGCAGGCGCTGCGTCCCGCCGAAGGTCGGAGGGATGCCGATATTGATTTCGGGCTTTGCGAAAGTCGCCGTGTCGGAGGCGATCGCCAGATGCACCGATTCGGTGATCTCGCATCCGCCGCCAAAGGCGATGCCATTCACCGCCGCGATCACCGGTTTTGGAAAGGCCTCGAAACGGGCCGTCATCCTCTGTCCGCGCCGGCAGAACTCCCGCACCGCCTCTTCCGTTCCGCGCCGGATGCTCTGCGTGAACTCGTGAATGTCCCCTCCGGCCGAGAAAGCCCGCTCGCCCGCTCCCGTGAGGATCACCGCGCCGATCTCGTCGTCCGCCTCGACCTCGTCGAGAAGCGACAGAAGCCGGTCGTTGGTCGCGTAATCGAGTGCATTCAGCTTCTCCGGCCGATTGAGCGTCAGAAGCGCGACGCGGCCGATTTTTTCATAAAGGACATTGGTTTGCATGGGTCTGCCTTTCTGTTTGCGTTGACAGAAAGGCTAGCCTCGACCATAGGATTAGCATACTCACTAGTCAGTATACATTGCCAGCGAGTGACGCATGGACGCGAAGCCGAAGACAGACAAGCCCGCCCGCGAAAGGGTGGTCGATGCCGCAAACAGGCTGTTCTACCGGGAGGGCATTCGCGCGGTCAGCGTCGACGCCGTCGCGGCGGACGCCGGGGTCACCAAGAAGACGCTCTACTACCACTTCAAGAGCAAGGACGATCTCGTCGCCGAATATCTGAGTTCCCGCGACCAGCCGAACCTGAAGCTCTTCGAAAAATGGTTCGACAGCGCGCAGGGCGACGCGGCCGAGAAGGTCGAGGCGATTTTTGTCCAGCTCGCCAGATCCGCCCGCCATCCGAAATGGAGAGGCTGCGGTTTTCTGCGCACCGCTGCAGAACTCGCCAACCTTCCGGGACATCCGGCGATGAAGATCGGATCCGCGCACAAGAAAGCCTTCGAAGCCTGGCTCGCCGCGCGGTTTCTGCAAGACGGGATCGCCAACCCGGAGGCGATCGCCCGCCAGGTCGTTCTTCTGATGGACGGGGCCTTCTCCACCATGCTGGTCCATCGCGACCCGGACTACGCCGAGGAAGCAGGCCGCGCCGCGAAATCGATTGTCCGGGCAAGCCTTACGGTTCCCTCCCCGCGATAGAACGGCGGAACCGCTGGTGTGTCGAACCGGCCGTCCTGCGGGACCGTTGGGATCCTGCCGGCTGGCCCCGGCGACCGTGGCCGGCTAGACTCGCTCAGCACGAGGGCCGTGCCCCTCGCCTCGCCAAACGGAAGACCCGATATGCCGAAAGCCCTGTTCGTCCGCATGTTCCGCGCCCTTGCCGCGGTCTCCCTCCTTCTGCTGGTCTCGGCCGCTCACGCGCAAGCCGAAAAGCCCTACGAACCGGCGCGGGGCACGCAAGAGCGCAAGGACCTGATGAACGCCATCCGCCCGCTGGTGGAGGCACGCGTCTCTCCTCCCGTCGAATTCGTGATCGACCGGCTGCGCGTGTCGGGAAACTGGGCCTTCGCCATCGTCTCGCCGCAACGGCCGGGCGGCAAACCGATTGACCTGTCGAGAACAGCGCTGCGCGAGCAGGCGGACTATCTGGACGGGATCACCACCTATGCCCTGCTTGTGCGCGCCTACGGGCGGTGGAACATCGTCGACTACGCAATCGGTCCGACCGATGTCTTCTGGTCGGGCGATCCGCTTTACGAGCAGCTTACGCCCGGCCTCGTCCCGCGCTAGCGGTGGTATCACAGCTATCTCATGGCCCGGCGCGCGCGCCTGTCCGTGCGCCTGTGGCTGAAGGACCGGCCGACGCTTGCCAGATCGCCGAGATTTCACAAGAACCGCATGCCCAGCCTTTTCGGGCGCATCCGCGACACGAGCAAGCCGCGCACCGCCGGCATCATCCCCGCGATCGGGCGCGATTGGCGCCTTGTCGGCGCGCTGATGATCTGAGGCGACGCCGCACCTGACAGGCACTGAGTCTCACGCGTCACCCCCGCCTCCGGGCTTGGGCTTTTCCACCGGGTCTTCCGCATCGCTCCGCGCCGTCTCCGGCGCGAAGAGATCCGGCCCGGTGTCGGTATCCGGCGCGCATTCCTCCTCCGTCAGGCTCTCCTCGGCGTCCATCGCCGCCTTGAGCTCCTCCGGCACGATGTCGCCACTGGCGGTCATCAGCTGCGTGCGGGCCTTGACCTCCTCGAGGATCTTGCGGGCGATCTCCGGCTTGTCGCTCATCAGCCGTTGCAGGTCGCTCGCCTCCAGGATCATCAGCTGGGTTGCTTCCGCGGCGCTGACGGAGGCCAGCCGCCGCCGGCCGCCGAGGATCGCCATCTCGCCGAAGAAGGCGCCCTCCTCAAGCCGCGCGCGCGTATTGCCCAGTTCGACGATCACCGCGCCGCGGGCGATGAAATACATGCTGGTCGCCTCTTCGCCCACACGGGTGATCGGCTGGCCGCCGTCGACGGACAGCGCCCGCAGGAGTTTTGAAATCTCCGCGATCTCGGAAGCACGCAGGTCCTCAAACAGCGGCACGCTGGCAACCATGCCCCAGGTGACAACGAAATCGCGGGCGTGGATCTCCCGCGCGAAGGCGGTCGCGACGATGCCGATCGGCAGCGCAAACAGCCCGTATCCCATCAGCATGACGAGACCGCCGAGGAGTTTTCCGGCAACGGTCACCGGCACCACATCGCCATAGCCGACCGTGGTCAGGGTCGCCAGCGCCCACCACATGGCGTGCGGGATCGTGCCCAGCTTCTCCGGCTGGACGGAACGTTCCACCAGATACATGCCGGTGGCCGCGAGCAGCATCACGCCGAAAATGATGACAAGGCTGGCACCGAGCGCATGGCGCTCGCCGGCAACCGCATTGGCAAGCGAACGCAGCGCCGGCGAGTAACGGGCAAGCTTGAAAAAGCGCAAGAGCCGCAGGACAACCAGGGTCTTGAAGTCGCCGGCGGGAAGCAGAAACCCGATAAAGAACGGCAGCACGGCGAGCAGATCGATCAGCGCCTCGCCGCGCACGGCATAGCGCAGGCGGGCCTGCAACGGTTTCAGTCGACGAAACGGCGGATGCAGATCGGCCACCCACAGCCGCAGCAGGTATTCCGTCAGGAAAACCGCACCGACCACGAATTCGAACGCGTCGAGCAGGGCGGACCATTCCTGCTGGATGGAGGGGACCGTCTCCAGCACCACCAGCACCACCGTGGCGACGATGAAGACCAGCAGGATGCGGTCGACCCACTGCCCCTGCCGGTCTCCCGACGATCCAAGCTCCAGCAGCCGGAAAACCCGGTGCTTGAAGGATGTGCTGCGCGCCGCGCCCGCCTCGCCGGGGGGCTTCGCGGTGTCGTCCGCGACATCCGGGTCAAATTGGCGCTGCCGCTCCGGGCCCGGTGTGTCGTCCGGATCTTCGCGGTCGGCGCCCATTGCCTCAGGCCTCCGTCAACCGCGCGCCATCCGAGACCGAGGCGAGGATGGCCTCCACCGCGGCTTCCGCCTGGGAGGCATCCGAACCGCCGGCCTGCGCCATGTCCGGGCGCCCGCCGCCACCGCGTCCGCCAAGCACGGCCGACCCGACACGCACCAGATCCACCGCGCTCAACGTGCCCGTCATGTCCTCGGTCACGCCAACCACGATGGCCGCCTTGTTGTCCTCGCCGCGATTGATCAGAACCACCACGCCGGAGCCGACCTGGGTCTTGGCCTGATCCGCAAGCCCCTTGAGATCCTTGGGATTGAGGCCCTCGACGATCCGCGACAGCACCTTGATGCCGCCGATCTCCTTCACCCCGGCATCGCCGCCGTCGCTCCCGCCCATCGCAAGCTTCTTGCGGGTCTCGGCAAGTTCGCGCTCCAGGCGGCGCTTTTCCTCAATCAGCGCGGCAACCCGGTCGGTCACATCCGACTGGCCGACCTTCAGCGCCCCGGCAATGTCGCGCACCCGCGCGTCCTGGCCGCTCAGGTAGCGGCGCGCCGCCGCACCCGTCAGCGCCTCGACGCGGCGCACGCCGGAGGCGACAGCGCCTTCCGATACGAGCGTCACCAGTCCGATATCGCCGGTCCGCGCGACATGGGTGCCGCCGCAAAGCTCCAGCGAATAGGTCTTGCCCGCTTTCGCGCCGCGATCCGCAACACCCATGGAGACAACCCGGACCTCCTCGCCGTATTTCTCGCCGAAGAGCGCCATCGCGCCCTGCTCGATCGCCTCGTCCACGCCCATCAGACGGGTTTCGACCGGGGCGTTCTGCAGCACGACCGCATTGGCGATCTCCTCGACCTCCCGAAGTTCCTCCGCCGACATCGGCTTGGGATGGGAGAAATCGAAGCGCAGCCGGTCGGGACCGACCAGCGAGCCCTTCTGCGCCACATGCGTTCCAAGCACCTCGCGCAGCGCCTCATGCACCAGATGGGTCGCGGAGTGATTGGCGCGAATGGTCGACCGGCGGGTGCCATCAACCTGCAGCTCGAGCGCCTGGGTGAGGCCGACGGTGCCGGAGATCACCCGCACCTCATGCAGGAACAGACCGTCGGCCTTCTTCTGCGTGCCTGTTACCTCGATCTCGACGCCCTCGCCGCGCATGGTGCCCGTGTCGCCGACCTGACCGCCGGACTCACCGTAAAACGGCGTCTGGTTGAGGATCACCACGCCGGTCTCGCCGGCCTTCAACTCCATGGTTTCCGCGCCGTCGCGCACAAGCGCCTGGACGACGCCTTCCGCAGTCTCGGTGTCATAGCCAAGGAAGTCGGTCGCGCCGCAGCGGTCCTTCAGCGTGTACCAGACGGTATCGGTGGCGGCCTCGCCCGACCCCGACCATGCCGCCCGTGCCTCGGCGCGCTGGCGCTCCATCGCCGCCTTGAAGCCCTCGGTATCGACCGTGATGCCGCGCGCACGCAGCGCATCCTGCGTCAGGTCCAGCGGAAAGCCATAGGTGTCGTAGAGCTTGAAGGCGGTCTCGCCGTCGAACTCCGCGCCCTCGCCGAGATCGCCGCTGGCATCGTCCAGCAGGGTCAGGCCGCGCGCCAGCGTCTTGCGGAAGCGGCTTTCCTCAAGCCGCAGCGTCTCGGTGATCAGCGCCTCGGCGCGCGTCAGTTCGGGGTAGGCCCGCCCCATCTCGCGCACCAGTGTCGGCACCAGCCGCCACATCAGCGGATCTTCCGCACCCAGCAGATGGGCATGACGCATTGCCCGGCGCATGATGCGGCGAAGCACATAGCCGCGCCCCTCGTTGGACGGCAGCACGCCATCGGCGATGAGGAAGCTGGCGGAGCGCAGATGATCGGCGATCACCCGGTGGCTCGACGCCGCCTTGCCGTCCGCCTCGACGCCAATGGCGTTTTCGGAAGCCGAGATCAGCGCGCGGAACAGGTCGATGTCGTAATTGTCATGCACGCCCTGGAGGACGGCTGCAATGCGCTCAAGCCCCATGCCGGTGTCGATGGACGGACGCGGCAGGTCGACCCGCTCGTCGACAAGCTGCTCGTATTGCATGAAGACGAGATTCCAGATCTCGATGAACCGGTCGCCATCCTCGTCGGCGGATCCCGGAGGCCCGCCCCAGATGTGGTCGCCGTGGTCGTAGAAGATCTCCGAACACGGCCCGCAGGGGCCCGTATCGCCCATCGCCCAGAAATTGTCGGAGGTCGCGATGCGGATGATCCGCTCGTCGGGCAGACCGGCGATCTTCTTCCACAGATCGTGCGCCTCGTCGTCCTCGGCATAGACCGTAACGGTCAGCCGGTCCTTGGGCAGTCCGAACTCCTTGGTGATCAGGTTCCAGGCCAGCTCGATGGCACGGTCCTTGAAATAATCGCCGAAGGAGAAGTTGCCCAGCATCTCGAAGAACGTGTGATGGCGGGCGGTATAGCCGACGTTGTCGAGATCGTTGTGCTTGCCACCGGCGCGCACGCATTTCTGCGCGCTGGCCGCCCGCACGTAGTCGCGCTTTTCCAGCCCCGTGAAGACGTTCTTGAACGGAACCATGCCGGCGTTGGTGAACATCAGCGTCGGGTCGTTGCGCGGAACGAGCGGCCCCGATGCCACGGGTTCGTGCCCGTTCTTGGCAAAATAGTCGAGAAAGGCCGTCCGGATTTCGTTTACACCGCTCATGAAGCTGCCATCCAATGCGCCGGGCGCGCGATCGGGCGATCCGGGACAGGATCCGGCCATGGCGCGCGCCGTGTTCGTTCTTGCGCCGCTTTTATCTTTGCACAGTCGACAAGTCCAGCGCGGCAACGGCACGCCACCGTCACGCAGCACATACGAAAAGGGGCACCCGAAGGTGCCCCGAAACGTCGAACTGCGTCAGGCCGCTGGTGCCGCAGGGAACCGGGATCGCCGGCTCCGCCGCCGAGCCCTTATTCGGCGCTCTCGCCATCCTCGTTGCCGGCGAAGGGATCCGTGATCCGCTCCGCGATCAGGCCGGAGTTCTGCCGGATCGCCAGTTCGATCTCATCGGCGATCTCGGGGTTTTCCTTGAGGAACTGCTTGGAATTCTCGCGTCCCTGCCCCAGCCGCTGGCTGTTGTAGGAGAACCAGGCGCCGGACTTCTCGACGATCCCGCCCTTGACGCCGAGGTCGAGCAGCTCGCCGTTCTTGGACACGCCCTCGCCGTAGATGATGTCGAACTCGACCTGGCGGAACGGCGGCGCGAGCTTGTTCTTGACCACCTTGACCCGCGTCTGGTTGCCGACCACCTCGTCGCGGTCCTTGATCGCGCCGATGCGCCGGATGTCGAGGCGCACGGAGGCATAGAACTTCAGCGCGTTGCCGCCCGTCGTCGTTTCCGGCGAGCCGAACATCACGCCGATCTTCATGCGGATCTGGTTGATGAAGATCACCATGCACTTGGAGCGCGAGATCGACGCGGTAAGCTTGCGCAGCGCCTGGCTCATCAGCCGCGCCTGCATGCCGGGAAGGCTGTCGCCCATCTCGCCTTCAAGCTCCGCCTTCGGCGTGAGCGCGGCCACGGAATCGACCACCAGAACGTCGATGGCGCCGGAACGCACCAGCGTGTCGGCAATCTCCAGCGCCTGCTCGCCCGCGTCCGGCTGAGAAATCAGCAGGTCGTCGATGTTGACGCCCAGCTTGCGGGCGTAGATCGGGTCGAGCGCATGCTCGGCATCGATGAAGGCGCAAATGCCGCCGGCTTTCTGCGCCTCCGCAATGGTGTGCAGTGCCAGCGTGGTCTTGCCGGAGGATTCCGGTCCGTAGATCTCAACGACACGCCCGCGCGGCAAGCCACCGATGCCAAGCGCGATGTCGAGGCCGAGCGAGCCGGTGGAGACGGTCTGGGTCTCGACCACCTGCCCCTGGCCCATCTTCATGATGGACCCCTTGCCGAAAGCGCGTTCGATCTGAGAAAGGGCGGCGTCCAGCGCCTTTGTCTTGTCCATTTGAATGCCTTCGACCAAGCGGAGTGAATTCTGAGCCATGCGTGCGATCCTTATTCCATGCCAGGGCCGGCGATTCAAACTCAGCTTTTGTACCTTATTTGTTCTCTTCTGGCAATATCAACTAACCCATTAAAAATAAACAAGAATATTGCTCATGTTCCAGCCTTGTTCCCATGCGGATCAATCCGGGCCGCCCAGGATCTAGACTGCAAAGTGGAAAACCGGGCCGCTCCGCTGCCAGAATCACCTGGCGGTTTCCGGTCGCTGCTGTAGCGCGCAATTTCGTTTGGCACCCAAATCAAAAATCAGGATTGATCGGAAAGCTGCCATTGCGTTCAAGGCACGAGGTTTCCATAGTCGCGAACAACGAGAACGCATGCGGAGCTATCAAATTGAAGAATATCAAGTTGAGAGAGCAACACATAAATTTTCTCAGAGAGAACAAAATTTTTCTCCATCCATCAGGACGATACGACGAAGTGTGGCTTAAAACGGGCCGTGCCTACAATACGCACTACCAGTCGGCTCACATGGAGCGATACAGTTCTCAGACGGCAGGCCCTGCGTTAAGTAGCCTTGGGGCTTTCTCTTATAGCGCAGCAAGTCTCGGTCCAAACGCCAGTATTGGTCGCTACTGTGCAATCGGAGCCGAGACTAGGATTATGAAAGCCAGCCATCCTTATGAGTGGATTGGTATGTGTGGCTTTGATTATTCGAACACAGAGCCGTACGGCAGCTACATGCGGGAGCACGGATACGAAGAGGCTGTTAGAGAGCTTCCAGAGGATAAGCAGGCAAGCAAAGTAGTTATTGGCAACGGAGTATGGATAGCTCTAAACGTACTTTTGAAGCGTCAAATCAGCATTGGTGAAGGTGCCGTCGTTGCTTCGAACTCCGTGGTGACGAGAGATGTTCCACCCTACGCGTTAGTTGCGGGAAATCCTGCACAAGTCAAAAGACTGCGTTTCAGTGAGAAGATTGTCGAGCGGATGCTAGGCTCTGGTTGGCACCGCTATGCTTTTACGGATTTTAGAACGATGGATACATCAAATCCTGAGAAGTTCCTAGATCAACTGCAAGAGGCTAAAGCCACTGAGACAATTCAACCTCTTCCGGAAAAGAGAATAGATGTTCATGCCGAATTTCGCAGAATCACGAGTGAAGTAGAGTCATTGACCGAAGCTTCGTAACCCTTTTGTCAGATGTTGGAACCGGAACTGATGCTAGGCAGCGGACTCACAACGACTTGATCCAGATGCGAAGCCGGGACGAGTTTGATTGCTGCGAGGTCGTTGTCGACGCGGCGATCAGAATGGGTCGCGCATCTGCTTGAGGCGGCTGAAGAAGCGTTTGACGAGGTTGCGCTGTCGACAGCCCCATCGGCTGAAAGCGAAGGTGCCTTTGCGGGTGATCCGTGGCGGGATGTTCGCCCAGCCGCCGCGCGCAGATGCCGTCGGTATCGTAGAACTTTGACCCCGCGTCCAGAGGCTGGTCCCAGACACCCGACGCACGCCCTCGACCGAACCGGTTGTGGAGCGTCGTGTGTGGGCCGTAAGCGCTCCGGCACATCCCGCCACGATGAGCCGGTGCGGAACCGCCAAGGGATCCCATTGATGACCCTGCGATCATCGACACGCTTCACACCCCGGCTCTTGCGCAGCAAAAGCGGTTCGATGATCGACCATTCCTTGTCGCTCAGCTCGTGACCGGGCATGGCAACCTCTTGTTCGGGAAGTTGAATCAAATCTCATGCCTCACGAAACCCCGGTTATGGGGAAAGGTCCTAGTTCTCTTTGCGCGCTACAGCCCCCCCGGCCCCGCCGTGCTTTCGCCGGCGTGCCGTCCTGTGGCATGAGGAAGCGGACCCGTGGCGCAGGACGGCTCGCCCGGCCCGGCCCGCACGTCTTTCGATATCAGGAACCGCGCGCATGACCCTTGCCGCCTTCGGCGCCATTCATCTCGACACGCTCGCCCATGCTGAGCGCGCCATCCTGCGCGACACCTCGACGCCGGCGCGCCTCACCACCCGTCCGGGCGGCGTTGCCGCAAATGTTGCCCGCGCGCTGGCGCGCCTCTCCCCGCCCTGCGCCCTTGCCGGGGCGGTGGGTCGGGACAGCGACGGCGACGCGCTCCTTGCAAGCCTTCGCGCGGAGGGCATCGACGTCTCCACGGTCCATCGCTCCGACCACCCGACCGGGCGCTATCTTGCCCTGCATGACCCCGACGGCGGTCTGGCGGCGGCCGTTGTCGACGGCGCCATCACCGATGCGCTGCGACCGGGCGACATCGACATCGCCCATCCAGCGCTCGCCGAAGCGGATCTCTGGTTCATCGAGGCGAACCTGCCGCAGCCGGTCCTCGGGCAAATCGCCGCGGCAGCCAAACACCGTCTGCTGGCGGCCGACGCCGTCTCCATCGCCAAGGCGCCGCGCCTCGCCGAGGTTCTAGACCGGCTGGACATCCTGTTCTGCAACCGGCTGGAAGGCGCGGCCCTGCTCGGCCAGAGGCGCGCGGGAGGGCCCGCCCCCGCGCCGGAGGATGCGCTGGCGATCGCCAGCGCGCTGGTCGCCCTCGGCGTCGGGGCCTGCCTCGTCAGCGATGGGCCCGCCCCGCTTGCGCTTGCTACCGCCGGGATCTGCATGAGCCTGGCGGTTGCGCCCGTTGCCGTGCGGGATGTCACCGGCGCGGGCGACGCGCTGATTGCCGGAACGCTCGCAGCCCGCGCGCGCGGCTGGGACATTGCCGACGCCGCCCGCGCCGGCCTCGCTGCGGCACGCGTGACCGTGCAGGCGCAAGGGGCAGCCCCTGCCACGCTCACCTGGGACGCCGTCCTTGGCGAACACGCGGCAGCTGCCCCACCGACTGCGTAACCGCCCGGTTACAGGCCGGAAAAACCTTAGGGCGCGACGACATGCGTCTCGACGCAGTGCTGCTCGCGCGCCTATAAGGGCGCCGGCGCGCATCGCGCGGATCCGACCCTTTGCTCCGCGCACAGGACTTCGAGGCACACATGTCGACCAGGCTCTCTTCCCTCCCCAATTCACGGATCGTGCTGAGCGCGGAAGTTGCGGACGCCCGCGCCGCCGGCCAGGCCGTCGTGGCATTGGAATCGACCATCATCACCCATGGCATGCCCTGGCCGAAGAACGCGGAAACCGCGCGTCAGGTGGAGGCCGACATTCGCGCGCAAGGCGCCGTACCGGCGACCATCGCGGCCCTCGACGGAAAGCTGCATGTCGGGCTTTTGGACGGCGAGATGGAGCGGCTTGCCGAAGCAAAGACCGCGATGAAATGCTCGCGCGCCGATCTCGCCTTCGCGCTCGCCACCCGGCGCACCGGATCGACCACGGTCGCAGCGACGATGATGGCGGCCGATGCCGCCGGCATTTCGGTCTTTGCCACGGGCGGCATCGGCGGCGTGCACCGGGGCGCGCAGGACAGCTTCGACATTTCCGCCGACCTGGAGGAACTGGCGCGCACGCCGGTCTGCGTGGTCGCCGCCGGTGCGAAAGCGCTTCTGGATCTGCCGAAGACGCTGGAAGTGCTGGAGACCCGCGGCGTTCCCGTCGTTGCCTATGGCACCGACGATTTCCCCGCCTTCTGGTCGCGTTCGAGCGGCCTGCCCGCGCCCTACCGGCTGGATACGCCCGAGGACATCGCCGAGCTTCTGGCCGTTCGCAGGAGCTTTCCCGGTCATGGCGGCGTGCTGGTCGCAAACCCGGTTCCCGAGAGCGCCGAGATCCCGGCCGGCGAAATGGCCGGCATCATCGACGCGGCCGTGGCGGAGGCCGCGAAACGCGGCATTTCCGGCAAGGATGTAACGCCCTTCGTGCTTGCCCTTGTCTACGAGATGACCGGCGGACGCAGTCTGGACACCAACATCGCGCTGGTCAGGAACAACGCCCGTCTGGCCGCGCGGATCGCCGTTTGCGACGCCCGGGCGGGCATGGACGCAACACCTTAGAGCGCATCTCGCATCGCGGCGGCCTGGGGCGTGTAACTGTCACAGGGAATGTGCTTAACTCAGTTTCGCGCACCACGCGCGGCGCCGGAAACGCCGGACGCGAAGGGCGCATGAACGATCCGGCGCACCACGGCCGGAACTTGATATCGGGTCCCTTTCGCCATGGCGCCGCAACCGGGCCTGGCGGAAACTGAAGACAGAGGACGCACAATGGCGGAGACAACGGCAATGTCGGATACGCAAACGGCCCCGCAGGCAACGGCGGGAACCGCCCTGTCGCCCATGCAGTATCTCGACCGCGCGATGGGCGCCCTGCGGGACATGGGCCTGATGCCCGGCAGCACCGCGGAAGCACCGATCAACGCGCTGCTCGAGAAGATTTCCGACCTGTCGCCGGACAAGATCGCCGTGATCACCCGGACCCTCGGCCAGGCGCAGACCTTCAACGAGGTGGTGCGCAACGAGATCCAGGCCATGTCCATCGGCGATCGCTACGAGGCGATCACCGAGGCGTTCAACTCGATCCGCGACGACGCCAAGGCCATGGTCGACCAGCTCTCCGACGGCAAGATCTCCTTCATGGAAGGCCTGTCGAACAAGTGGCGGGACATGACGCGGGGCACGGTCTCCGACCGCTTCGGCAAGATCCGCGACACCTATCTGGACGTGGCGCGCGACACCAAGGACCAGATCGAGCGCGAGCAGCGCATCCTCGAGGCCTATCGCGATTTCCGCGGCGCGCTGAAACAGGCCGAGGTCCTGGCGCTGGAGGTGCTGCAGACCGCAAGCGCCAAGCTCGATGCCGCCAAGGCCGGCCTTGAGGAGGCCAACAAGACCGTCGAGGCCTATACCGGGGACGATCCGGCCGGAAAGGCGCGTCTGGAGCTTGCCCGCGACGAGAAGATGCGCGTGATGCAGGACGAGGAGAAGCGCTACCAGGTCGCAAAGGACCTCTCCGACAACCTGACGATCGGCTACAACACGTCGGAAGTCATCATGGCGCGCCTGATGCAGACGACCAACGCCAAGGAGCGGGTCTACTCGCAGGCGGTGAGCTTCTTCTCCACCAATGATTCCGTGCTGACCGCGCTGAACGCCTCCTTCACGGGGCTTCAGGGCCTGCATGAATCCACCGAGACGCTGAACGCGATGAAGGACGGCGTGTCCAAGTCGCTGGAGACGCTCGCCGAGATCGGCGACGCGGTGCAGGAAGCCGCGCTCAAGGCCGGATACGGCCCCACGGTTCAGGCGGCAGCCGTCAAGAAGCTGGTGGATTCGGTGATCAACTTCCAGGTCAACTCGCGCGAGATCATCAACGAGATGCGCGTGATGTCGACCAAGAATTCCGAGGAAATCCGCGATGCGGTCGAGGACGGCAAACGCCGGCTCGCCAAGCTCGCCGCGCAGGGCAACATGATCGGCGCGTAAGCCGCGCGTCGGGCATCCTGGCAAGCAGCGGCCGTGACGGGATCACCGCCCGGCCGCAACCGTGAGGACCGACCCGCAGGCGGTATGGCCACCGGCCGGGCGGGATCGCATGACAGCTGTTGAACGGGAACGAGTGCATGCCCTCCGACACCGCCTCCAAGAAGGCGCCACTCGACGAACTGATGATGGCCATGGACGTCGTGGACACGCTTCGCCACGACGAGAGGGTCGCGCTCAAGGAGCTCGACTCCGACCAGCGCGACGCCCAGATGATCGCCCGCCTGCGCGATCTCTATCGCAGCCAGGGCATCGAGGTCCCGGACCGGATCCTGCAGGAAGGCGTCGAAAGCCTGAAGCAGAACCGCTTTGTCTACGCCCCGCCGGCAGCGGGCTTCCAGCGCACGCTGGCGCTCATCTACGTGACCCGCGCGCGCTGGGGAAAGGCGCTGCTGATCGCGCTGCTGGTTCTGGCGGCGGCCCTCCTGGCCTGGCGCTATCTGGTCGTCGTGCCGCGCGAGCGGGCGGCGGAGGCGCTGCGCATCGAGTTGAGCGAAACGCTTCCGGCGGACGCGGCCGCGCTTCGCGCGCGGATTTCCGACCTTGCGGAGGTGGACGCGGCGCGCACCCAGGCCGAAACGCTGGCGGCGATCGCGACTTCGGCGGCGGCCGCCGGCGACGCCGAGGCCGCGCGGGGCGCGATCGCCGATCTGCGCGCGCTCGAGGCGCGGTTGCGCGAGACCTATGACGTGCGCATCGTGTCGCGGCCGGGTGTGCCGACCGGCGTCACCCGCATTCCCGACGTCAACCGCGCCACCCGCAACTACTATCTGGTCGTCGAGGCGGTCGCGCCCGACGGCAAGGTGCTCCCGCGCGAGGTCATCTCCGAGGAAGACGGCGAAGCGACCACGGTCGAGATCTGGGCCCAGCGCGTTCCCAAGAGCACCTTCGATGCCGTGCGCCAGGACAAGGAGGAGGACGGCATCGTCCAGAACGCGATCCTCGGCACCAAGACGAGCGGGCGTCTCGAGCCGGTCTGGAATGCCGCGGTCGAGACCGGGGCGATCACGAAATGGTAGGCTTTGAGGTGCAGCTAAGATGGTGAGTGGACGCCAGACCCTCGGGTCCATCGAACGGACGCTCAACGACTTGCGCGGCGAGGAATCGCGGCTGACGCGGCGCGTCGAACAATCCATGCGCGAACTCAACGACATGCGCGCGCAGGAACTGGAAGCCTACCGCGAGCTTGCCCGCTTCCGCCTGCGCGACGGCGGCGACCGGGCCTTCGGCCAGCGCATCGACAAGGACGAGGCCAAGGCGCGACACCATCTGGAACAGCGCGAGCTAGCGCTGTCCGCATTGCGCGCGGAACGCGAGGCACTGGAACGCGACATCGCGGATGCGACCGAGGAGCGCCGGCGCCTGACCCGGGAACGGGATGCGGCCAGCGACCGGCTCGACGGCATTCTGGAGGATGTCGACGCCCGGCTTGAGGCCGATCCCGCCTTTCAGGTGCAGCAGCAAGCGGTCGAGGCCGCGCGCACCATGGCAACCGCCGCCCGCGCCAAAGCCGACCAGGCCAAGGCGGACCGCGCCGAAAAGGCACCGCCTACGAAAACGATCCTCTGTTCCTCTATCTGTGGCAGCGCGGATTTGCGACGCCGGACTATGCCTCGCGCGGGATCGTGCGCATGCTCGACCGCTGGGTCGCCCGGCTGGTGCGCTATTCCGATGCCCGCCCGAATTACGCGATGCTGGTGGAAATCCCGGAACGCCTGGATGCCTATGCCGGAGACCGGGAGGCGGACGTGGAAACGGAGATGGCAAAACTCGGAGATCTGTCGCGCCAGGCGGCAGCGGATATCGCCGGGGAGGATCTCGCCGCCGCGATCGAGACGGCGGAGACCGCGATCGAAGAGCTGACGCAGCGCCTCGAGGCAATGGAGGCGAACCTCCAGGAGCTGGCGCCGCGCGAGCAGCGTCTTCACGCCGGCGAGGACGAGAATTACAAGTCGGCCGAGGAAGCCCTGTTGCGCTCGCTGCGCTCGGAGGAACTCACGACCCTTTGGAAGGAGGCGCGCGCCACGCCCTCGCCGCAGGACGAGCGCATCGTCCGCCGTCTGCAGGATCTCGACGCCTCGATTGCCCGCAAGGCACAGGAAATCGAGGCGGATCAGCGCGACCTGCGCGGACTGGCGGAGCGGCGGGACGAACTCGCCAAGGTCGCGCGGCGCTTCCGCTCCAAGCGCTACGACACCTGGGACTCCACCTTCGACGACGACAGCCTGACCGGCGTGCTCCTCGGCGAGCTTGCCAAGGGCGCCCTGTCCGGCGCGGACTACTGGACCCGGGCCGAAAAATCGCGCCGCCGCCGCAAGCGGCACGGCCGCAACATCGGCTTTCCCGGCGGCATCGGACTGCCCGGCTCCATGGGCGGCACATTTCCCGGAGGCGGCGGCGGTGATGCCGGCGGCTTCGGCGGTGGCGGCTTCGGCAGCGGCGACAGCTTCGGCGGCGGTGGCTTCAAGACCGGCGAGACCTTCTAGCAAATTTTCGAATCGCGCCGTGATCCCCACCTCGGCGGCGCAAGCGACGAGCGAAAATCATGACGACCCCAAGGACCTGCCAGACCTTCGCCCGCTACAACAGCTGGATGAACGGCAAGATCTACAAGGCCTGCGCAGAACTTGACGACGCCGAACGCAAGGCCGACCGCGGCGCTTTCTTCAAGTCGTTGCACGGCACGCTCGACCATATCCTTCTGGGCGACCGAATCTGGATGAGCCGCTTCACCGGACACGATTATCCGCGCACCACCATCGGCACGCTTCTCTACGAGGACTTCGAGGAACTCGCCTCAGCGCGCCGCGCCATGGATGCGGACATCGAGGCCTTTGCCGACGGGCTGACGCCGGACTGGCTGGCACGCCCCCTGTCGTGGACGAGCGGACTGGACGGACAGACCCGCAGCCAGCCGAGCTGGCTTCTGGTCTCGCATTTGTTCAATCACCAGACCCACCACCGCGGCCAGGCGACCACGTTGTTGTCGCAATTGGGGATTGACATCGGCAGCACCGATTTGCCCTGGGTGCCACAGGTCGAAGAGATCTGAGGCCTCCGGCCCATATGAGCTTTATTAACCTTGACCTTGCATCCTTGGCCAAGGCTTATACGCGGCACCCGTCCCGGACCGAGCCACGCCGGGGCGGACATTTTCGCAAGGGACCGCCCGACATGCTGATCCGCCTGACCGTTCTTCTCGCCGCCGCTCTCGCGCTCGCTGCCTGCCAGTCTGGTCGCAGAAGCAGTGCCCCCGTCGCCCCCCAGGCCGAGGTGCTGACGGTCACCGCAGGCGCCCAGTCGGTGAATGTGCGCGCGGATCCCGAAACCATCCGCCAGAGCATCGTGGCGAGCGCGACCGAACGCGGCACGCCGATTGCTCAGAACCAGCCCAACATGGTTGTTCTGGAGCGCACGGTGACGGAAGCGAACCCCGCCCTCGACGCCGAGTTCGGCCCCTCCGACAACGGCGAGCGCAAGTTCCGCATCCGCGTCCGCTTCCAGGGCACGCGCTGCGACACGCTGGTGGTACAGGACGTCTTTGTCGTCAACAATGCCGGCACCGGGCTCGAGCAGGTCTTCGCCCTCACCCAGCCCCAGTACAACCCGCGCCAGAGCCTCATCGGCCTGAAGGCCAAGGCGGAGAGCGCCGGCGGCTGCGCCTGAACCTGAATCAAAGGAAGACGCCCTCGCGGATGGCACTGTCAAAAGCAAACCTTATTGCTGTCGCGGTGCTTGTCGCGTCTTCCGTGACGCTGCACATGGCGCAGGCCGGCTGGAAGGAAGGACAGGTCTGGTCGAAGGACATCACTACTGTCTATGTCTGTTCGTCCGACCCCCGGCTGACCGCGAAAGCCTATGCAGCTTTTGCCAAGACACGGCAGGACGCATTCGGCGAAATTGCCTTTCACGACGGATGGCAGGACGACGCTTCGGACCGTCCAGGCCCGAAGCTCGTGATTTCGGCGAGCGCGAAGCCACTGGTATCGCAAGTCGAAGCCTGCATTTCACGGATTCCGATATTGCCGTCTGAGTGGCTCGAGGGTGTTGGTGCACAAGCAGCCGAAATCGGAAAACCTCCGAACTTCGCTCCCGCGGTGAAGATCGACATCCCCTATGGCGCGATGCGTCTTTCCGAAAGACACCGCTTTTCCGACGAACTGATTTTCTATTCGCTGGTTTTTGACCCCAACGAACAGTTCGACCTGAACGAAATGCTTGCCTCTGCATTTGAGCTCAACCGATAAGCTGAATGGCCCTATAGTGGCGCCGCGCTCGTCTCGCGAGTGCTTCAGATTTTCGTCCCGCTACCATTTTCACCCTGCGCAATCGGCACTCTCATGCCCTCGATCTACGACCTGAAAAGCCGCTTCCAAGGCCTCCTGCGTCCGCTCGTCGGGCGTCTGGCGCGCGCCGGCGTTACCGCCAACCAGGTGACGCTTGCCGCCATCGTGCTGTCGCTTGCCGGCGGCGCGGCGCTTCTGCTCGCGCCAGGCCATCCGCTGCCCTTGGTCCTGCTACCCGGGCTCCTGTTCCTGCGCATGGCGCTCAACGCCGTCGACGGGATGCTCGCCCGCGAACACGACCAGAAGTCCCGCCTTGGCGCCGTGCTCAACGAGCTTGGCGACGTCGTCTCGGATATTGCGCTGTATCTGCCCTTCGCGCTCCTGCCCGGTGTCGCGGGCTGGCTTCCGGTCGCCATCTGCCTGCTGGCCGTGATCGGCGAGATGACCGGCGTCGTCGGCATCCAGATCGGCGCATCGCGGCGCTACGACGGTCCGATGGGCAAGAGCGACAGGGCCGTCGTCTTCGGCACGCTCGGGATCTTCATCGGCTTCGGGCTGATCGGTTCCGTCGTGGTCAACATCGTGCTGGCGGCGACCGCCGTGCTCGGGGTCCTCACCATTTTCAACCGCGCGCGTCAGGCGCTCGCGGAAACACAGGAAGGCCCGCGCCCATGACGCTCTTGCCGATCCACATCGCGATTGCCGGGATCTGGGGGATCCTCGTGATCGCCAGCCTGATCGTCTTCGCCCTCACCCGGCTGCAGCCGGCAACGGATCACTCCGAACTGGTGCAGCGCACGACCAGCTGGTGGGCGATGATCGCGGTCTTCACCGCCGCCTTCCTGCTCAGCCGCACCTTCTCCATCGTGATCTTCGCGCTCGTCAGCTTCCTGGCCTTCAAGGAATACCTGTCGATGATCCCGACGCGCCGGGCGGACCGGCGGGTTCTGTTCTTCGCCTATCTGGCGATCCCGGTCCAATACTACTGGGTGTCCAGCGAGTGGTACGGCATGTTCGCCGTGTTCATCCCGGTCTACATGTTCCTGTTCCTGCCCTTCGTCATGCTCTTGTCGCAACAGACGGAGGGCTTCCTGAAGGCTGTCGGCACCTTGAACTGGGGGCTGATGCTCTGCGTCTTCTCCATCAGCCATGCCGCCTTTCTGCTGGTGTTGCCGGTGGACGGGCCGGGCTCGGTTGGCGGGACCGCGGCTTCCGGCGCGGGGCTGCTGCTCTTCCTGGTGTTTCTCACCCAGTTCAACGACGTCGCCCAATACACCTGGGGCAAACTCTTCGGCCGGCACAAGATCGTGCCGCAAGTCAGCCCGAAGAAGACCTGGGAGGGCTTTCTGGGCGGGATGCTGACCACCACGGTGCTTGCCGTGCTGGTCGCGCCGCTGGTCACGCCCTTCGACGCGCTGCATGCGGGCATTGCCGGCGCGATGATCGCGGGCGCGGGCTTCATCGGCGATGTCACCGTGTCGGCCGTGAAACGCGACCTTGGCGTCAAGGACACGGGCGCGCTCATTCCCGGGCACGGCGGCATCATGGACCGGATCGACAGCCTGACCTTTACGGCGCCGCTGTTCTTCCACTTCACCCGCTATCTCTACACCTGAGCAGACCCTATGACCCGCGCACTGCAGTTTCTGTTTTTCGTTCTCGTGCGGATTGTCGTGCTCTTCGTGCTGGGGCTGAACGTGCGGCGGCGCGAGCTTTTGCCCGAAGACGGTCCGGCGATCCTGGTCGCCAATCACAACAGCCACCTCGACACGCTGGTGATGATGAGCCTGCTGCCCCTGTCGAAACTCTCCAGCCTGCGACCGGTGGCGGCGGCCGACTATTTCCTGAAAACCCGCGCCATGGCGTGGTTCTCGCTCAACATCCTGCGCATCATCCCGATCGACCGGAGCCGCGCGACACGGCGCGAGGATCCGCTTGCCGCCTGCCACGAAGCGCTAAATAAGCGAGAGATCCTCATCCTCTTTCCCGAAGGCAGCCGCGGCGCGCCGGAGGAAATGACGGCCCTGAAAAAGGGCATCGCCCATCTGGCGGAAAAGAACCCGCAAGTTCCGGTGATCCCGGTCTTCACCCATGGCCTCGGCAAGTCGCTGCCAAAGGGGTCGTTCCTGCTCGTCCCCTTCTTCTGCGATATCTTCGTCGGCGCGCCGATTGCCTGGCCGGGAAGCCGCGACGCCTTCATGACGACACTCGGCGTCCGCTTCGCCGAACTCTCCACGGAGAAAGATTTTGCGCCCTGGGAATAGGCGCGGCCTCGCCGCCGCCGGCCTGTGGGGCTTCGCCGAGGCGAGCGTTTTCTTCATCGTTCCGGACGTTCTGCTGACGTTTCTCGCGCAGACCTCGCTGCGCCGCGCGCTTTTGGCGAGCCTTGCGGCCGCCCTCTGCGCCAGCCTTGGCGGAGCCGCCGTCTACGGCTTCGCACTCGGATCTCCCGACACGGCGCATGCGGTGCTGCTCGCCATCCCCGGCATTTCGGCGGAACTGATCGCCCGCGTCGCGGATCTGCTCCGGTCGGGGCTCCTGCAAGGACTTGTCGCCGGCTCGCTCAGCGGAGCGCCCTACAAGATCTTCGCGGTCGAGGCCGCCACCTCCGGCGTCCCTCTCATCCCGTTCCTGCTGGCAAGCCTTCCCGCCCGCCTCCTGCGCTTTCTGCTTGCAAGCCTCGTCAGCTGGCTGGTCTTCGCGAAACTCCTGTCCGGCCTCGCCCTTCGCACCCGCCGCCTGCTGCTCGCAGGCTTCTGGCTGGTGTTCTATGCCGGCTACTTCGCCGCGATGGGGTGGTGAGGACCCGCCCTCAACTCGCCAGCACGTCCTTCACGACGGTCGCCAGCTGCTTCAGCGTGAAGGGTTTCGGCAGGAAGGAGAACTTCTCGTTTTCCGGCAGGTTCTTCTCAAAGGCGTCTTCCGCATAGCCGGAGACGAAGATGATCTTCAGGTCCGGCTGGGTCTTGCGCAATTCGCGCAAGAGCGACGGCCCGTCCATCTCCGGCATGACCACGTCGGAGACGACCAGATCGACCTCGCCGCCGGTCTCCTCCATGATTTCCAGCGCCTCGGCGCCGCTGGCGGCCTCATGCACGGTGTAGCCGCGCGACGACAGCGCGCGGGCCGCGAAGGCGCGCACGGCCTCCTCGTCCTCGACGAGGAGAATGGTCGCGGAACCGGTGAGATCGGCGAGCTGCTGCTGTTCGACCGGCTTGACCTCGACCTGCTCGTTCTCGTCGCGCACATGGCGGGGGAAGAAGATCCGGAAGGTGGTGCCCTCCCCGATCTCGCTGGTGCAGAAGATGAAGCCGCCGGTCTGCTTGACGATGCCATAGACGGTCGACAGCCCGAGGCCAGTCCCCTTGCCGACCTCCTTGGTGGAGAAGAAAGGCTCGAAGATCTTTTCCATCACCTCGGGCGTCATGCCCGTGCCGGTGTCCGACACCTCGATCAGCGTGTATTCCGCCGCCGGCATGCCGCGGGTGTTGTCATAGCTTTCGGATTGCTTGGCATCGACGTTGAGCGTGCGGATCGTCAGCCGCCCGCCCTCGGGCATGGCGTCGCGCGCGTTCACGGCGAGATTGACGATCACCTGCTCGAGCTGGTTGAGGTCGGCCATCACCGGCCACAGGTCGCGTCCGTGCACGACATTGAGCTCGACCTTCTCGCCAAGCAGCCTGTCGAGCAGGATCGAGAGATCGGCAAGCACGTCGTTGAGGGCGAGTTCCTTCGGACGCAGCGTCTGGCGGCGCGAGAAGGCAAGCAGCTGACGCACCAGGCCGGCGGCCCGGTTGGCGTTCTGCTTGATGTTCATGATGTCCTGGAAGGACGGATCGCTCGGCCGGTGGCTGGCGAGCAGCAGGTCGGAAAAGCCGATGATCGCGGTCAGGACGTTGTTGAAGTCATGCGCCACGCCGCCGGCGAGCTGGCCGATGGCCTGCATCTTCTGCCCCTGCGCGAATTGCGCCTCAAGCACCCGCTGCGCCGTCGTCTCCAGCACATAGACGATCGCGGCATCGCCGTCGTCCTCGCCGTCGCGTACCGCCGAGACGTAGAAGGTCGCGGAGCGTCCGTCCTCGCGGTCGTCGAGGCGCACATCCACCGGCGGTATCTCGCTCTGCCCGTCGCTGGCCGCGGCAAGCGCCACGGCAAGCGCCGGCCGGGCGCTTTCCGCCACGAGGTCGATCAGTTTCGCCGCGCCATTGCCGCCATCCGCCGCGCCGAAGGAGCGCACGAAGGGGGCATTGGTCTTGCGGATGGTGCCGTCGCGCGCCACCGAGGCGATGGCGATCGGCGTGTTGTTGAAGAAACGGGCGAAGCGCACCTCCGACGAGCGAAGCGCCTCGGAGGCATCCTCTCCCTTGGAGCGGTTGAGCACCAGCGAGCGGCTTTCGCCGGCGCGGCCCTGGGCCCCGAAGGGCACACGGTGGTGGATCCGCACCGGAATGCTGCGGCCGCTGCGCGCGACGAGATCGAGGTCGAAGATCTCCGTCTTCACCTCGCCCGCCTGCCCGTTCATCGTCAGGAACAGTTCCGCGCCATCGCCGCGAATGAAGTCCGACAGCGACAGCGACCCGGCCTTGAAGGTCACCAGATCATAGCCGAGCCAGTCGGCGAGTGTCGCGTTGAGATAGACAAGCCGGCCGGCGCCGTCGCAGGAAAAGAAGCCCGCCGGCGCGTGGTCGAGGAAGTTGATGACGCGCTGCAGCTCCTGGAAGGAGGTTTCCTGTTCCGTCCGGTGGTCGCTGATATCGGCCACCTGCCAGACCGTGCAGGTCCGTGTCTTTTCCTGCTTGCCGCCGAGCGTCAGCGGACGCACCCGGACCCGGTACCAGCGCGGGCTTCCCTCCGCCTGACCAAGCGGATGGGGAAGGCGGATTTCCTCCTCGCCGCCGCGATTGTCCTCGGCCGCGCGGGCAAGATGGAAGATCGCATCCGTCGCGGCCGGATCGAAGGAAAACACCCGCTCCACGCTGCGCACGTCGCCGGGGGTTTCCGCACCGACGACATTGGCATAGGCGGCGTTGGCGTAGACGATGCGGCCGTCGCGCTCGGTGACCAGAACGCCTTCGTCGAGCGTGTTGATAAAGGCTGCCGGAACCGGGCTCGGCGTTGTCCGGACCGAGAAGCGGAGCAGGCCGATCGCCCCGGCGAAGAGCGAGAATACGCCGACGACCGACAACGAGCCGAGCAGCGTCAGCACATAGGGTTCCGCCTGTTCGCGCGACATGAACGCGAGACCGGAGGCAGCCGCGACAAGCGCAAGCGCCAGCAGAATGAGAAGGCCGATATTGCCGGACCGTTCGGGACGTTCAATCGCCGGCGATCTCGAACTGGTATCCGTCTCGTTCATCTTCAACCCCGCAAGGCGCTGCCCGCCCGCTCTCCCGCTTTTTCGTCCTGTCCGGGACGGGCCGGCGCGGCTAGCCGCGCCAGGACCCCCGTTCCCGCATTCGATAAACGAATCCGATCACTTCTGCCACTGCGCGATATTGCTCTTCCGGCACTTCCTGATCGATATCGATGATTGCGTGAAGCGCGCGGGCCAGGGGCGGGTTCTCGATCACGGGGACCTTGTTGTCTTTCGCGATCTCGCGAATCTTCAGCGCGACCTGGTCGACACCCTTGGCTACGCAGATCGGCGCCTGCATGCCCTGTTCGTATTTGAGCGCCACGGCGTAGTGCGTCGGGTTGGTGATCACCACCGTCGCATCGGGCACCGCCGCCATCATGCGCTTGCGCGAGCGCTCCATGCGCAGCTGACGGATCTTGCCCTTGACCAGCGGATCGCCCTCGGTCTGCTTGTATTCCTCCTTGACCTCATGCTGGGTCATCTTCTGTTTTTCGAACCACTTGTTGCGCTGGTACATGTAGTCGGCGGCAGCGACCACCGTCATCACCGCCAGGATCGCCGCAATCAGCTGCAGGATCAGGTAGCGCGTTTCCTCCAGCAGCACCCCGGGTTCGCGGAAGATCATCGTGTCGATTTCCGAGCGGTGCGGCCACAGCACGGCGACCATCAGCCCGCTGACCACCGCGATCTTGACCAGCCCCTTGGCGAAATTGACGAGACTTTCGGAGGAAAACAGCCGCTTGAAGCCGGCGGCCGGGGAAATCTTGTTGAGCTTCGGCTTCATCCGTTCCGCCGACCAGACCAGACTGTGCTGGATCATGTTGCCGGCAAGCGCGGTGAACAGCAGGACTAGCAGCGGCAGCGCCAGGATCGCGGCGATGCGCGCGCCCGTCCCGCGCCAGAGATCCGTCAGACCGGCTCCGTCGACGGGAATTTCATGCGCATGCACGAAATATCCGCGCAGCGCGTCCTGCAGCGCATCGGCCGCCCCCGGCGCCATGATCGCGACCACGAGCCCCGTGCCCAGCATCGCGAACCAGGTCGACACCTCCTGGCTCTTTGCGACATCGCCTTTCTTGAGGGCGTCATCGAGCTTTTTTTGCGTGGGGTCTTCTGTTTTTTCGGAATCGTCGTTCTGCTCGGCCATGCCCTACCCCGCGATGAACCGGCCGAGCGCCGTTTCGAAGTGTCCGAGGTACCACATCATCATCGTGACGAGCAGCGCGAAGAGCATCACGCCGCCGATGGCGATATTGAGCGGCATGGCGATGAAGAAGATCTGCATTTGCGGCATCAGCTTGTTGAGCAGCCCGAGGCCGAAATAGAACACGAGGCCGACCACGATGAAGGGCGCGGACAGGCGGATCGCGATGGAAAAGATGTCCGCGACCAGCATGGTCGCCATTTCCGCCAGATCGCCGACCGGAAGGCCGCTGCCCGGCGGAAACAGCTGGAAGCTGTCATGCATCGCGGCGATCACCAGAAAATGCAGGTCAAAGGCGAAGATCAGCGTGATGCCGAGCAGGCTCAGGAAGGACCCGATCACCGCGCCCTGCTGGCCGTCCATGGTCGGGTCGGTCGCCATGGCGAAGGCAAGGCCGGACTGGCTGGCGATCACCATGCCGGCGATCGACAGCGTGTAGGTGATGAGCCGCGCGCCGAGACCGACGAAGAAGCCGATCACGAACTCCGTGGCAAACAGCAGCATCACGCGTGCCAGCGGCGCGGTCGCGTCCACTGAATAGAGCGGGCTCATCAGCGGATAGAACACAAGGGTCAGAAGCAGGGCGATGGCGAGCCGGATGCGCGGCGAGATCGAGCCCTCGCCGAGCGCCGGCATCAGCATCATCATCGTGCCGATGCGCGCGAACAGCAGCATGAAAAGCAACGCGACCTGCGGCAGCAGCGAGACGTCGAGGGTCATGGCAGGCTATCCGCTGCCATTGATGATCAGATCGGCAATCCGGGCGGTATAGGAGCCAAGCACCTGTCCCATGAAGGGAAGCGTGACCAGAAGAGTCAGGAAGATCGCCAGGATCTTGGGAACGAAGACGAGGGTCATTTCCTGGATCTGGGTCAGCGCCTGAAACAGCGCGATCACCACACCGACGCCAAGGCCGACCACCATTGGCGGTGCCGAGACGATGATCAGGGTCCAGATGCCCTGGCGGGCGATGTCGAGAACCTCCGGTCCGGTCATAAGCGCATCTTGCTCCCGTGCGCCCTCCGGCGCAAATCCAGTCCACCGGCCCGATCGGTCAGGGCGAGACCGCCGCCGACGATCAGATCGGCATGCGCATGATCTCCTGATAGGCGGAGATCACCCGGTCGCGCACCGAAACCAGCGTTTCCATCGCCACTTCCGTCTCGGCCACCGCCGTCACGACGTCGACGACATTCGCCTTGCCCTGGGTCATGGCGAGCGCCTGCGCATCGGACTTGGCGCCCTGGTCGACCACGGTTTCGACCGCCGATTTCACCATATTGGCAAAGTCGGCGCCGCCCGTCGTCGGGGTCTGTGCCTTCATATCCTGATTCGCCCCGGCAAGGGCGGAGGTCATGCGATAGGCGCCTGCGGCGATCGACGGGGTGGACATGGTGGCTACTCCGATAGGGCAAATGGATACGCGCGGGGAAGCGCATCAGGGTCAGGCGCGCAGGATGTCGATGGTCTTCTGCAGCATTCGCCGGGTCGACTGGATGAGATTGAGGTTGGCCTCATAGGATCTTTGCGCCTCGCGCATGTCCGTCATCTCGATCAGGGTGCTGACGTTCGGCATCTTCACGTTGCCGTTGGCATCGGCCGCGGGATGACCGGGGTCGTAGCGCTCCTTGAAGGCGGTCTTGTCGACCTCGACGCGCCCCAGCTCCACGACCTCGGCATTCAGTTCCCGGTCAAGCGTCGCACGAAAGGTCGGGATCTTGCGCCGGTACGGCTCCTCCTCGGCCGTGCGGCCGGTGGAGTCCGCATTCGCGATGTTTTCCGCGATGATGCGCATGCGCCCGTTCTGGGCCTTGAGCCCGGATGCGGCGATGAAGATGGATTTCACGAAGTCCACGGGTGCACTCCTTCGGGTGTGCGATCACTGGAAATGGCAGCGGGGGCTATCGGTGCGACTGCACGCATCGCGGCCTAGCCGCCGCGCGACAGGGCGGTGCGGATCAGCCCGAGCCCCTTGGTGTAGAGGGAAGCCACCGTCTGGTAGTCCATCTGGTTCTCGGTCACCTTCATCATCTGCTCTTCGAGCACGACCGAGTTGGCGTCCGGCGTCACTTCATAGCCATCGTTCGGATCCGCCTTGGCCGACCCGCTCTCGCGAACCATGGAGGCCTGCAGGTGGCGGGCGCTGGTGCGGCTGGTCTCCAGCCCCGTGGTTCGCGCCTTCAGCGCCGTTTCAAAGGAGAATGCCTCCAGATCCTTGCCGCGGTATCCGGGCGTGTCGGCATTGGCCACATTTTCCGCCAGAACACCCTGACGCGTCTGATGCCAGTGCATCTTCGATTTCAGCGCCTGGAACAGCGACAGATCCGAGATTGTCATGGGTGCGTTTCCGTGTCCGACTCTCTGCTTGCTAGGCAGATCCTGCCGGGCAGATGGTTAACGGCTGGTTAACGATTAACGCTTCGGTAAGATCCGCCCTCGCATTTCCGCCCGTTTCGACCGGCAGGATCGCGGTCCATTGCAGGATGCATCGCGCCTTGGGTAAATTTTGCCCGGTGACTTTTGGCTTCACTCTTTGAGAGAATCGCGCAAACCGGATAAACAGAAATTTGTACGCGCGGGATTCGGTGCCGTTGCGACCCTGCAAATGAAGGGGCGCGCACAAGCCGGCATTGACACCGTGACCTATCGGGGTTCGAGGAGAAAAGGCCCAATGGCATGACAAGTTGGCTGGTGGATACCTTCCAGATGGAACCGGGCTGGGCCCGGGGCATCGGATTTTTCATCGCCGTGGTGGTGGTGCTCGCGCTGATCTCCGTGTTTGTCTGGGTGCTGCGCCGCATTGCCGGCACGCGGGTGATGGGAGGACGTTCCCGGCAGCCACGCGTCTCCGTGATGGATGCCGCGGCGCTCGATGCCCGGCGGCGCCTGATCCTGATCCGTCGCGACAATGTCGAACATCTCCTGCTGGTCGGCGGCCCGAGCGATGTCGTGGTGGAGCGCAACATCGTGCGCGGCGTTCCCGTCTCGCAAGCCTATCCGCGCCAGTCGTCGCAACCGGCCGTGGATGTTGCAGCCGCCTCGCTGGCGCCGGTCGAAAGCGCTCCGCCCCAACCGCAGCCCGAGCGCGCGCCGGCGCAGCGCCCCGCGGCGCCCCCTCCTCCGGCCGCAGCACCGGCTCCCCGACGCATGGCGCCGCCGGCTCCGGCCGCACCCGCCCCCGCGCAACAGCCGCAGCCGATACGCCCCTCCCCGCGCGCCGCAACGCCGCCGCGCGCACCGTCCGCCGACGCTCCGGCTGCAGGCAGCGCCGAAACGAAGCGTCCGACACCGCTGCACCGGGCCGGCGCCTCCGTCGCCGCCGCCGGAGCCGCCGTCGCCGGGCTCGCCCGCAGCAGCGGTTCCGCCCTGCGCGGCAGCGACCAGCCCCAGGACCCCGCGCCGCGCGCCGACACGCCGCCCGCGCCCCGGCGCACGATCACGCCGCCCTCCTCCGGCCCGGCCTCGACGGCCCGCACCGCCTATCCGCAGCCCGGTGACGAACCGAAAGCTCCCGAGGTGGCACCGCCCGCCCCGTCAACCAACGGCACCCCGCCGCGGCCGTCCTATGTAAAGCCGCCGGTCGAGCCGGTCGCCGCCCGCGCACCGTCCCCGGACACACCGGCAAAGGACACGGCCGCAACGGCGCCGGAAATCAAGGCACCGGAACCGGCAAAGCCTGCGCAGAACGAGAGCACCGCCGCACCGGATGCCCCGGTCCGCGCGCCGACGTCGTCCGCTCAGGCACAGTCAGCCTCCAGCGGCAGCTGGCCGTCCGCCCCCGCAGGCTCCTGGAAAGACAAGCCGGCGGCCGAACCCGCCACAGCCGCGAAATCCGGCGACACAGCCCAGGCCGACACGCCTTCGGAGCGCCCGGAACCGACGGCGGAAAAGCCGGAATCCACGGACAAGGAAACGGGTAAGGACGCGGGCAAGGACACTGGCACGACCCAACCGTCGGCACCGACCGCAGCGGCCGCGCAACACGCGCCGTCCAAGGCATCGGCCAGTGATCTGGAAGACGCGCTGATGGCGGAGTTCAACCAGAGCCGGAAACCGCCGGCCGCCGCTGAGGCGACGGCCACGGACACGCAGGAAAGCGTCGCCGAGGCACCGGCCAAATCCGACCCCGCGGCCCAGGGCGCCGAGACGGACAAACAGGCCGGCAGCGCTGACCCCTCGTCCGAAGACACTCCGTCCGCCGACGGCAAGAAGGATCCGGCAAACGCCGTGACCATGGATGCGATCGAGGAGGAAATGGCGCGTCTGTTGAGCGAGATCGGCGGATCGAAATCGAAATGACGCCAGTCAGCCGGCGCGGTCCTCCTGCATTGCGCGTCGGATGCGTCTTCGCGCGCCCCGGGTCAGCGGGCCTGATCCGGGGTCTTGGACTGGCGCTGATGCTGTATCTGGTCCTCGGCGGCAATGCGTTCGCCCAGGACATCTCGATCGGCTTCGGCGAAGGCACGGGACTGACGGAACGCGCGGTCCAGCTTGTCGCGCTTCTCACGATCCTGAGCCTGGCGCCCTCGATCCTCGTCATGGTGACGAGCTTCACCCGGATCGTGGTGGTGCTGTCGCTGCTGCGCTCCGCCATCGGCCTTCAGACCGCGCCGCCCAACGCGGTGATGACCTCGCTGGCGCTGTTTCTGACCGCCTTCATCATGGCCCCCACCTTCGAGGCCGCCTACAACGAGGGCGTCCAGCCGCTGGTGGAGGGATCGATCGAGCTGAACGAGGCCTTCGAGCGGGCCTCGACGCCGTTCCACCAGTTCATGCGCGCCAATGTGCGGGAGAAGGACCTCTCGCTCTTCATCGAGCTCTCGGGTCAGCCGGCCCCGGAAGAACCGGCCGAGCTGAGCATGCGGATCCTCGTCCCCGCCTTCATGATCAGCGAGTTGCGCCGCGCCTTCGAGATCGGCTTTCTGCTCTACCTGCCGTTCCTGATCATCNATCTGGTGATTGCGTCGGTGCTGATGTCGATGGGCATGATGATGCTGCCGCCGGTGGTGATCTCGCTGCCGTTCAAGCTGATCTTCTTCGTGCTTGTCGACGGCTGGAACCTGATCGCCGGAAGTCTGGTGCAAAGTTTCGCAAGCGGCTGACGGGACAGTGTCCCCGCGCGATAGGCGTCGTGCATCAGCCGCAGTCACGACATTTCGGGATCGTTGAAATTCAAGTCGGTGATGGCCGGAGACCTGCGTCTCAGCCGGCGCGCCCGCCCTGGGCGAGCGGCGGGCCTTGCTCGCTGCCGCTTTGCGCGGTGCGGTCATCGACCAGCTCGACGGCCGGTGCCGGAGCCACGGCCGGCAGCGTCGACGTGTTCGGCTGCAGATACTTGCGCTGGTATTCCGTGAGGAAGATGTCGAGGCTGTCCACCGATTCCAGACTGTCGAGCACGGACATGAACTCCACCCCGCGCTCTTCCGCCGGGCGGGTCACGACGCGAAAGGCCTCCGCCTCCGGACTGTCGCTCATCTTCGCCGCAAACTTGGCCTTCAGCCGGCTGAGGCTGAAGCTGTCGTCGGCCAGCGAATAGCCGATGGCGGCCTTCAGGATATCGGCACGCTCCTGATCGGCCAGCGGGATTGCGTCCGACCAACGGCCTCCGACAATGCCTTCCAGCTGCTCACCCGCCTCGCGCCAGCTCTGCGCCGCCCACAGCGTGTCCGCCCTGAGCCGCTCGACGTCCTCGCCCCGCATGTTGCGCACGATCTCCAGGGCCAGATCCGGGCGACCGCTCTCGGTCAGGGCACGCGCCTCGACCATGTTGCGCTGGCGCTCGAGCTCGCGCGGCAGCTTGGCCTGACGTGTCTTGTTCAACACGCGAAGCGCCTCTTCGGGCTTGCGGTCCATCAGATAGACCACGCCGAGGTCGGCGGCGATCTGCGAGCGCGCCGCCCCCTTCAGGCGATTGTCGATCTGGTGCCGCAGAAGTTCCGAGGCCTGGTCGAGCAGGTCCATCGCGACAAGCCGGTTCGCCAGACGCCGGACCATTTCATCTCCGCGCCGTCCGACCGGGGTCATCTCGCGGAAATCGTAGAACAGCGCCAGTGCCTTGATCGGCGACATGCTGTCGACGTCGCCATCCAGGAAGAGGCTGGCGAAGACCGCCTCCATTTCGTCCTGCAGCAGCCGCGTGGTGTCGGCATCGGAATCCGCCTGCACCGCAGACTGCATCGCCTCGAATGCCTCGCGGTATTCGCCGTTCTGGACATGCAGCTGCGCAAGGAAGCGCAGGGTCTTCAGCTCGGTCTCATCGCCGCGCCAGGATGCGGCGAGACCGGAAAGCTTCTCGACCGTCTCCGTCGTGGTGATATCGCCGTCCCGGTGCCGGATCCGCAAACCGCGATAGGTCGCCTCCGCGGCCAGCGGGCGTTCGTCGGAGCGTTCAACGAGATCGAAGGCGGTCAAGGCCTCGCGGGAGCGGCCCGACGCATCGGCGATCTGGCCGCGAATGATGTCGTAGCGCGCGGCCTGTTTGCCGGTCGCAAGGCTCGGGTCGATCTCCGACAGCACCGCAGCCGCCTGCCCGTAGTCATTGACCTCGACCATGGTGCGCGCGGCGGCGAGGTTGAACTCCGTTTGGACGAGCGTGGGATAGTTGCCGACAACCGCCCGGCCGCGGCTCATCGCCATGCGGGCATCCGTCCAGTTGCCCTGGGCGGCGGAGGTGATCGTGCGCCATACGGCGGCATCGGGATTGTTCGCAAGCCCCGGCCGCTCGAGATAGTCGTCGGCCTCGCGCGGACGGGACGCAAGCGCCTGCGCCGCCCCCATCAGGAGATTGAAGCTCGGGTCGCGCGCCAGGGCCGGCTCGTCTTCGGCGGCAAGCCGCATCAGGCCAAGGGCCTCATGCGCAAAGCCATGGGCGAGATAGAACCGCGACAACGCCATGCGCGGGACCCGGCGTTGCTCCAGCGGCGTGTTGGCGATGGCGAATTCCTGCTCCTTGATCTTGCGCAGGAAATCCTCCGTGTCGCTGGTCGTCAGGTTGCCAAGATCGATATGCCCGGGCGCCGCCGGATCCGCGACCGGCTTCAGGACGCGAGAGCCTTTCGCAAGATCGCCATGCGAAATGGCCAGACCGCGCGGTCGCTCGAGGATCACCATGTCGCCGTTCACGTCCACCGTCAGATCGTCGGCCTTGGCGATCACCGCAACTCCATGCGCCGACATCAGCGTCTCGAATTCGGCAAAGGACTGCGGCTTCAGGATGCCGCGCGCCGGTCCAAGCCCTGTCACCGTGGTGATGACATCGCCGACGAAGGGATCGCGGAGCGCGTGGATCTGGCCGGGCGCGCGGAACGGAATGCTGATCACGGTCCCGCCATCGCCGCGCACGGTGCGTTCAAGCGACAGCGGCCGGGAGGGTTCAAGGATCGTATTGCCAATGGTCAGAACCCAGGAACTGCCGTCGACGCCGACCGTGGCCAGTTTCTGGCGTTCCATGTCGACCCGGATCGCCTGCCATCCGTCCTCGGACTGCACCTCGACCGCCTCGACGTCGCCGGCAAGCACCGAGCGCATGCCGCGTACATCGATCGGATCGGCGGTGTCGAACACCATCCACAGGCTGCCGTGGCGGCGAAACACCGACGACGGCACGGGTTCGGAGAAGGGAAACACCACGCGCACGATATCGCCGATGCGGCGCGCCTCGGCCGCGACGAACCGCCGGGCCTCGTCGTCATAGCCGGCAGGGGTCGCCTCCGGCGAGAGCGGTTCGGGGGTCACAGCGGCAGCCGTGGTCTCTTCGAACTGCCGCAGGTCGATGGCATCCGGCACGGCGCCGGCAGTATCGGAAACCGCGGTCCGCTCTTCCCGCATGCCGTCGTCGGGAACGGGCGTCGGCGCGGCTGCCACAGCAGGCGCCTCTGCCGGCTCCGGCGCGGTTGCCGTATCCGCTGCCGGTTCAACTTCCTCCTGCGCTGGCACGGCGGCGGCCGGCGCCGGGTCCGGGACCTCGGTTGCGGCAAGCTCCGGCTGTTGCGGGTCCGATGCCTGCGGAGCGGGCGCCGCGTCAGCCGGCGGCGGCGCGTCGGCGACCTGTTGCGCGGTCGCCGGCACCTCGGGTCCGTCCGTCCCTGCGGTCGGCTTTGCAACAGGCATGGGTGCGACGGGTGCGGCAGCGGCGGCAGGCGGTGTATCCTCCACCGGCGCTTCGGCAACGGGAACTGCCTCTTCGGCAAGGCCCGCAGGCGCTGCATCGTCCTGTGCGGCGGCCGCTGCCGGTGGCACGGCCGCAGGAGCCTCGACTGCAGCAGCAACTGCCACCGCAGGGGCCGGATTGGGCGCCGCCTGTATCGCTCCCGGTGCGGTGACGACCTCGCGCACGCCGTCGGGCATGTCGTCCTGCACATGAAGTGCTGCGTCGATGGCCGCATTCACGGGATCGGTCGGCATGTCGCGCGGCGTGATATCGACGACATAGGCGTCTTCCTCGCGAAACGCGCGGATGTCGACATCCGGCTCCACCCGAAGCAGGAACTTCAGCTTGCCTTCGTCGGTGAACCCGGTTGCATCCACCACGCCGGGCGGCAGGTGCGAGCGCAACTGCGCCAGATCGAGCGGCGCCTCGTGATTGAAGCTCACCTTCACCATGTCGCCCTCGCGCACGAAGGCGGTGTCGAAATTCACGTTCCAGTCGAACGCGAGCCGCGTGAAGGTCGGGTGCCGGCCGATGCGCAGGTCGACCCTGGGCTCCACCTGGCCTTTCAGGCGCGCCTGCTCCAGGGCGCGGGCGCGACGGATCGCCTCTTCCGCGCGCCGGGCCAGTTCGCGCACCACATCGTCGGGAAGTCCAGGCGGCATGCCCTGCCATGTCGGCGGCAGCAGGTCGATGAACAGCTTCTCGCCCGCCTCCATGGTGTTGACCTTGAAATCGCCCATCAGCGCGAAGCGGATCGCCGATCCGTCGGGGTCGCGTCGGGCAATGGAGACATAATTGGGCATGTCGATGGGAATGGTGTCGACATCGACGCGCACCGCGTCCTGAAAACGGATCCGGAGCACCCCGTTGGAGGCAAGAGCGTCATACTGCGGCAGCAAGGTGAGGTCGGCGAAGGTCAGGACCAGACGTCCGTAACCCGCCTCCTGGGTCGCCTCCAGGGTGGCGTCAAGGGTCTCCGCCCGCAGGGTGACCGGCCAGGTAACCAGGCAGGCAAGTGCAACCAGGCGCAAAACGGCAAAAACCGCCGACGCTTTCGCAGCGACGACGCCCTTCAGGTCCGTTTCATGCCGGCTTGTATGTTCCACCGGGATCCTCTTCACGCATTCACCGGCCGACAGTCTAGCGCCAGCAGCTTAACGCCCTCTTTCACCCGCTGAATGATCGCAACTGCCGATCCGACATGGCAGGCCCGACATCGCGGCCCGGTTCCTCAAGCGTCAGTTGCCCATGATCTTCGGGAGTTCGGCGGAAACCGGCGCCGTCGCCGTTTCCTCGTCCTTGCGGCCGGTGACAAGCGCCACGGTCAGCCGTTCACTGGCTTCCGGCGACATGCGGCCCATAATGTCGGCCATCTTGCGCGGCTTCATCTGCTTGGCGACCTTGAGCAGGATGTCGATGTCGAGCCGGTCGAAGATCCGCGCGGCATCCTTAGCCTTCATCGATTCATACATCTGGATCAGATTGCGCAGATTGTCGTTCTTCTTGTCTTCCTGTTGCTGGCGCAGGGACGAGATGCTGGCCTCCAGCGCCTTCATCTCGTCGACCTTCTTCTGCAGACGTTCCTCGGTCGCCTGCAGAAGCTGCTGACGCAGTTCGAACTGCTTCTCGCGCTTGTCGAGTTCGCGCCGCCGCCCGCTCAGGGATTCAAGCACCTTGCGCTCCGCGATCGAGCCGCCAAGTTCCAGCCCGGCCGGAAAGCCGTTGCCGGCAGAATCGACCGGCGTCGGCATCGGGCCGCCGTCGGGCGGCGGTGCCAGGGACGGCTCCGCCTGCGGCGCTGCATCGGCCGGAGCACCGTCGCCACCGTTGCCGGCGGCCGGATCGGACGCTGCCGGTTCCTGCGTCTGCGCCATCGCCGCTCCCACGCCGACACCAACGCCGGACGGGGCGACAGTGCCGCCCTCCAGCATCAGGCCCGACAGCTTGAGCGCAAGAAGCGCGCTCGCCGCCAGCAACAGAACGGGGATGAGGCGAAGGGTTGTCACGCAGCCTGCTCCGCGGCGCGCTTGCGGAAATGCTCAAGACGGGCGGTGGCTTCCATCGCGGCGGACCGGATGTCGCTGGCGCGAACCGATCCCGGTCGCGAAACATGCACGGGGTCCGGCTGGGCCGGCATCGGCGGCACGGCCGCGGCGGCCGGCTTTGCGGCTTCCGCGATCTGCGTGATGCGATCCAGAACCGTATTGCCGGTCATGATCTGGTCGGACAGCGTGCTCGACAGGCGCTCCGCCGCCACCAGGCGCTCGCCGAGCGTGCGGTCGGCCTCGCCAGCCGTCGCCTTCAGCCCCAGGATCGCCCGCTCGGCGATCTCCGAGGCGGTGATCAGCTCGGAAATGGTCGCGCGCAGGCTCTCCTCGTCGGCGCGCAACCGCTTGAGCCGCGAGTTCAGGATCACGCAGTAACCGATGGTCACCACCAGCAGCACGGCGACCAGGCTTTCGATGATCAGTCCAACGGGCAGCGTGCTCATGTCGGGTCCATTTCCTTTTGCATGGCGCGCTCGAAGGCGGCCAGGGTCATTTTCGGCTTCTGCAGGACGCGATCGACGCGAACGGCGATCGAATCCTCGTCCTTGCCCATCGTGCCGGTGGTCAGCGGGATGCCGCCGCACTTGATGGACACGGGGTCATTGGGAGACACATCGAACAGAAGGGTCTCGCCCACCTTCAGGTCGAGCACGCGCCCGAGCGGCAGATGGGTCTCGTAAAGCACCGCATCGACATCGATTTCGGCGGCGTAGATCTCGGTTGCCAGATGGCCTTCCCAGATCGGGTCGCGGCCGAACTTCTCGCCCATGAACATCTGCAGGAGCAGATCGCGGATCGGCTCGAGCGTCGCGTAGGGCATCATGATTTCGATCTTGCCGCCGCGGTCTTCCATGTCGATGCGCAGCTCGACGAGGATGGCCGCATTGGCGGGACGCGAAATCGCGGCGAAGCGGGGATTGGTCTCCAGCCGCTCAAGATTGAAATGCACCGGCGAGAGCGGCGAGAACGCCTGCTCCATATCGTGCATGATCAGCTCGATCATGCGGCGCACGAGATTTGTCTCGATCGTCGTGTAGGGACGCCCCTCCACGCGCACGGCCGACATGCCGCGCCCGCCGCCGAGCAACACGTCGATGATCGAATAGATCAGGCTCGATTCGACCGTGCACAGGCCGAAACCGTCCCATTCCTCGGCCTTGAAGACGCCAAGGATCGCCGGAAGCGGGATCGAGTTCAGATAGTCGCCGAAGCGCACCGAGGAGATGCTGTCGAGCGACACCTCGACGTTGTCGGAGGTGAAATTGCGCAAGCTGGTCGTGGTCAGCCGCACCAGCCGGTCGAACACGATCTCGAGCATCGGCAGACGCTCGTAGGAGACCATCGCCGAGTTGATCAGCGCACGGATACCGCTCTGGTCGGCGGCGATCGTGTCCTCGATGTTGAACCCGAGAAGGTTGTCGATCTCTTCCTGGTTGAGGATACGGTCGGCGCCGCGGGTGGCGTTCTCGAGTTCGGGCTCGCTGTCGTCGATCATCGCCGCCCATTGGGCCGCCATGTCGTCGCCACCGGCGACACCCTGCTCCTCTAGCGCGGCACCCCATGCGGCGGCGAGATCGTCGTCGTCCTCGCCATCGCCATCACCCTGCTCGGCAAGCGCCTCGCCCCAGGCTTCGTCGATATCGCCAAGATCGTCTTCGTCGGCCATCGGCTGTCGACCCTATTGAACCAGAATTTCCTTGAACAGCACGCCTTCCACGCGTGCCGGATACACGGCCGTATTGATCCGCCGGAGCAACTCTTCCTTGAGTCGGAACAATCCGGAAGAGCCCTCAAGGTCGGCGGGCCGCAATTCACGCAGATAGACCTGGAACGCATCCAGGATGCGCGGCAGATACGGCTCGATCTGGCCGATCGCCGCCTTGTCGGCAACCTCGAGCGCGATGCGGACCTTCAGGTAGGTCGCCCGCCCGTCGGTCGAAAGGTTAACGGTCATCTCGGGAAGGTCGTAGAAAACCACCGGCCGCTGCTCGACCACGGCATCCTCGCCAGGCTCGGCCGCGGGCGGCGCGCTGTCGAACAGCCCCAGGAAATAGGCCGCCGCGCCACCACCCACGACGAGCAGCACA
>PARB01000007.1 GCA_002709505.1 Paracoccaceae bacterium
CTTAAAATTACAGTTAACTGACGCGGGGTGGAGCAGCCTGGTAGCTCGTCAGGCTCATAACCTGAAGGTCGCAGGTTCAAATCCTGCCCCCGCAACCAAATTCGTGACTTGACGTCATATACGCAAAACGCCCGGCATCAGCCGGGCTTTTTGCGTTTTGGGGTGTGCATTCGGCTTGCCACCGAATTGACCAGTTTTCCGCCGTGTCGGTTGCTCTTCGCGAGCGTCGGAGACCCAAACGTCCCGTCCGTCTCCTGACATCGCGGGACCGGACCGTTATGCGGCTTTTTGCAGCATGAAAACCAGTGCTTGGCCAAGTTGTGTTCGCCGGGCCTACCGGCCCCAATCTTCTCTATCAATGTCTCGTTCAAGGGGCTTGCCCCCGCCCTGCGCCTGCAGCCTCGTGCCAGGCTGCGGGGGGCGTTCGCACGCGTTTGTCTTGCCGGCAACGATCCCGGCAACCGAAGGTGCATGGACCGGGCATCGGGCAAGATCTGTGCGCTGTTTCGGAAGGTATCCTGAAGGGGCGAAGAAGACGGCGCAAGGGCGTGCGACGTGCCCTTCCCGACGTACACCGGGCGTGGCGTTACCGCCGATAGGGTGGTGAAAATTGTTGCGCCGGTGAGACGGGAGGCCTTAAATGCCGCCGATCACGTCGCGGAAGCTCTCGGCTCCCGGGGCGATGCCGATCCGGATCCGGGTCGGGGCAACAGGCAGGAAGAAGTCCGGGTGATGGCGGGTGATCGAGGTCTCGTCTACATCGCGATATTCGCGGCCATCATCGGGGCGCTCGGCGTGGTTCCCGGGTTGACCCTGCCGTTCGGGGGCGGTGTCCCGATCACGCTGCAAAGTCTCGGCATCATGTTGGCCGGCGTGGCGCTCGGACCGGTCCGCGGCGCGGCGGCGGTGCTGATTTTTCTGGGTCTGGTGGCGGCCGGCTTGCCGCTTCTGGCGGGCGGCCGCGGCGGAACTGAGGTGTTTTTCGGTCCCTCCGGGGGCTTTCTCATCGGCTTTCCGATCGCGGCTTTTGCCTGTGGCGTGGTGATGCGGGTTCTCAAGCACACGGCGGTCTTTCCCGCCAGTCTTGCCGCGGCTACCATCGGCGGCATTGGGGTGCTTTATGCCGTGGGCGTTCCCGGGATGGCTGCTTTTGAAGGTTTGACGATGCAAAAAGCCGCCCTCCTGTCGCTTGTCTATCTCCCCGGCGATCTGATCAAGGCGTTCGGCGTTGCCGTGATCGCGGAAGCAATCTCGCGCGGACGCCCGGACGCGCTGATGTCGCGGTTGTGACCGCCCCAGACTGATGGCTTTTGTTGGCGATACCCTGGACCGACATGCAAGCCCGGGCGGCGGCGGAATCGCGGTGGCTTGCGGTGGAAACCGTCTGTCCTGGCAGGATCTTCTGGAGACAACCAGCCGTGTCGAAGACGCGCTCGGGCAGCTCGAGGCGCCGGGGGCGCGGATCGGCATTTCCACCCGCCAGCCATATGAGGCGATCCGTCTGGTGCTTGCCGTGGCGCGCAGCGGTCGTGTCGCCGTCGTCGCCGAGCCCGCACAGGCCGGATTTCCCGAGGCTGATCTTCGCGCCGCTCTCTCCGTGCGGTTCTGGTCGCTTACAGCGCTCGACGCGGTGCTGAAGGCGCGCGGTGCCGGTGCCGCCGATACCGGGGCGGTCCGTCCTGAACCGCCGCGCCCCAATGCATCCGACCCGTTTTACATCGGGCTGACCTCCGGCTCGACCGGCCGGCCGAAAGCTTTCCAGAGATCCCACGGGTCCTGGCTGACCAGCTTTGCGGCCTGCGAGGACGCCTTCGGGCTGACGCCTGCCGACCGGGTCGCCGTTCCCGGCAGTCTGTCGCACAGCCTTCATCTCTTCGGCGCGTTGCATGCGCTGCACATGGGCGCGCGTCTCGATCTGAGTGCGGGGTTCCGGCCGCGCGGCATCTTGAAGACCATGCGCGCCGCCGGCACAACCGTTCTCTATGCAACGCCAACCCAGCTGGATCTTCTGCTGCGGGCCGCGCGCGCAGGCGGGCTGACCTTCCCCGATGTCCGGCGCGTGTTGCTGAGCGGGGCGAAGTGGCACGGCAGCGGTGACACGGCCGTCGACGTCTTTCCGGCCGCGCGGTTCCACGAGTTCTACGGCACCTCGGAGACGAGCTTCATCGCCACGCGGGCGGCGGACGATCCCCCGGCTTCGGTGGGGCGTCCCTTTCCCGGGGTTGCGATCGACATCCGCAACGACGCGGGCCGCAGCCTTGCACCCGGCGAGCCCGGGCTGATCCATGTGTCGAGCGCCATGCTGTTCGACGGATATGTCCTGGGCGGAGATCCCGATACACGGCGTGAGGGCGGATGGCTCAGCGTCGGCGATCAGGGGTTTGTCGATGACGCTGGCCGGTTGCATCTGCTCGGCCGCCGGTCGCGCATGCTGGTCTGCGCGGGCGTGAATGTGTTTGCCGAGGAAATCGAGGCGGCGCTGCTGCGGCACGACCGTGTGGCGGCCTGCGCCGTCTTCGGGCGTCCCGATCCCTTGCGCGGACAGCGGATCGTTGCCGCGATCCGGACGAAGGACGGATCCGTGTCGCCCGACGTCTTGCGTCGCCATTGCCAGGCGTTCCTCGATCCGATCAAGGTGCCGCGCGCGTTTCACCTCGTCGAGGACTGGCCGCTGACCGCGGGGGGCAAGGCGGATCTCGTCACGCTCGCGCGGCGCATCGAACGGCTGGAGGATGTCACGTGAGTGCCGCCTGGATGATCGCGGCCAGACGCAGCCCGGTCGTGCCGTGCGGCGGTGCGTTGGCGGCACTCGATGTCGACGCGCTTGCCGCGCCGGTGATCCGGGCGGTTCTTGTCGATGCGGGCGTGTCGTCGGCGGATGTCGACGAGGTCATTCTGGGCAACGGTCTTTATGGCGGCGGCAATCCGGCCCGCCGGGCAGCCCTTCTTGCCGGCCTTGGCGAGGAGACGCCCGCGCTGACGCTCGACCGGCAGTGCTGTTCGGGCCTGGATGCGATCGCGCTCGGCGCGCGGCTGATCGAAAGCGGGTCGGCGGACTGCGTGCTCGCCGGTGGTGTCGAAAGCTATTCCCGCGCGCCCGAACGGCATGCGGTCGATGCGGCGGGGGCGGTGTCATCGACGCCCTACGTTCGACCGCCGTTCACGCCCTGGCCCGACCGCGATCCGGAGATGACGGATGCCGCGGCAGCGCTTGCCGTCCATCTTGGAATTTCCGCGAACCGCCAGGCGGACTGGGCGGTGGAAAGCCACGTGCGCGCCCTTGCGGCCGACCGCGCCGGGGCGCTTTTCCAGGAGCTTGTGGAGATGCCGGGCGCCGTGCGGGACGCCTATATGCGCGCGTTGACCCCGCGCACTTGCATGCGCTCGCGCCGGCTTGCCGGGGCGGAGGGCTTCGAGGTCCGCGCGGCGACGGCGGCGGTCTCAGCCGATGCGGCGGCGGTGGTCTGCCTGGTGTCGCAGCGGTTGCTCTCAAGGCTTGCGCCCGGCTTCGGCTGCAGGATCGAAGGGACCGCGTCGGCCGGATGCGACCCGGCGCTTCCCGGTCTCGCGCCGGTTGCCGCAACGCGAAAGCTTGCCGCGCGCGACGGCCTTGATCTTGAAACGCTTCAGGTCTTTGAGGTGATGGAAGCCTATGCCGCACAGGCGATTGCCTGTGTCGACGCGCTCGGACTCGACCCGGACCGGGTGAACCGGAGCGGCGGGGCACTGGCGCGCGGCCATCCGATCGGGGCATCGGGCGCGATCCTGGCGGTCCGTCTGTTCCACGAATTGCGCGGAGAGGAGGCGGGCGCCCGCGGCCTTGCGGCCATCGCGAGCGCCGGCGGGCTTGGCACTGCCTTGTTGCTGCAGCGCGGCGCACCCTGAAAAATCGCGCGTCCCGGGCGGGCGGACTTTTCGCACCTGCGAAAAAGCACGCCGGCCCGCTTCTCTTCCTGCGCGAGTTTGCGTAGGCTTGGAGCGATGATCACGCCGCCGCCTGTCTCCGACGACCTTGCGTTGTTCCTCGACTTCGACGGAACTCTGGTGGATATCGCTCCGACGCCGGGCGCGGTGCGCCCGGGCAAGTCGCTTGTTGCTACGCTAGAGCGGCTGACGACCCATCTCGGCGGCGCCGTTGCCATCGTCAGCGGCCGGCCGATCCGCGAGATCGACGGCTTTCTTGCGCCCCTGCAGCTGCCCGCAGCCGGTCTTCACGGCCTGCAGACCCGGTTTCATGCCGAGGACGGGATCGACAGCGCGCCGGTGGGACCCGAGCTTGCGATCCTGAAGGCCGCGCTCGCAGGAAGCGGTCTGACGGGGCGGGGTGTTTCCATCGAGGACAAGGGCGCTGCCCTTGCCGTGCACTACCGGATCGCGCCCGATTGCGAGGAGGCGGTGCTGGAAGTGATGCAGGACGCGATTTCCGAGCTTCCCGATCTTCACCTGGTGCGCGGCAAGATGGTCGTCGAGGCGAAGCCCGCCTATCGCGACAAGGGCTGGGCGGTGACCACCTTCATGGACCGGCCGCCCTTTGCCGGGCGCACGCCGGTGTTCGTCGGCGACGACACCACCGACGAGGACGGAATTCGCGCTACGGAAGCGATTGGCGGCTTCGGCATCAAGGTCGGCGGCGCGGAGAGCCTTGCCCGGTTTCGCCTCGCCGATGTTGCCGACGTTCATCGGTGGCTGGCCGGCGGCCTTCCCTCCCATGTTCATCCCCAAGAGGGCTTGTGAATGATTCCAACGCCTCCCCAGTCCCTTGATCTCGCGATCATCGGCAACTGCTCCTTTGCCGGCCTGATCGACCGGATGGCCCGTGTGGTGTGGTGCTGCCTGCCGCGCTTCGACGGCGATCCGGTGTTTCACTCCCTGCTCGGTACGCGCGGGGAGGAGGGCGACGGCGCCTTCGCCATAGAGCTCGAGGGCGTGGTGCGCAGCGAGCAGGCCTATCTCGAAAACACCGCCGTCGTCGTCACGCGGCTGTTCGACGGGTCGGGAAATGCCATCGAGATCACCGATTTCGCGCCGCGGTTTCAGGCCAAGGGCCGGATGTTCCGGCCCAATGCGCTGGTGCGGCGGGTGCGGGTCCTTGCCGGTCATCCGCGCATTCGCGTGCGTTGCCGTCCGCGCTTCGCCTATGGATCGCGCGAGCCGGAGATCACCTTCGGGTCCAACCACGTGCGCTTCGTCGCCAACGGCCTGACGCTGCGGCTGACCACCAATGCGCCCGTTACCTATGTGCGCGACGAGACCGCCTTCCTGATCGACGGACCGCTGTCCTTCTATCTCGGCCCCGACGAAAGCCTGACCAACCACCCGGACCTCCTATGCCGCGAGTTCGAGGAACAGACGACCCACTACTGGCGCACCTGGACGCGCCGTCTCGGGCTGCCGCTGGAGTATCAGGAGGCGGTCATTCGCGCCGCCATCACCTTGAAACTGTGCACCTATGAGGAGACCGGCGCGATCGTCGCGGCGGTGACGACCTCCATTCCGGAAGCCGCCAACACCGAGCGCAACTGGGATTACCGCTATTGCTGGCTGCGCGATGCCTTCTTCGTGGTGCGCGCGCTGAACTCCCTCTCCGAAATGGAGACGATGGAGAATTATCTGCGTTACATCAACAACATCGCCTCGATGACCAATGGCGATCACGTCCAGCCGCTCTACGGCATCGCCCTGGAAAAGACGCTGACGGAGACGACCGTCGACTTGCCCGGCTATCGCGGCATGGGGCCGGTGCGGGTCGGCAATCAGGCCTATGAGCATTTCCAGCACGACGTCTACGGCAACATCGTGCTCGGCGCGTCGCAGGCGTTTTTCGACAAGCGGCTGCTGCATCAGCCGGGCGTCGACGATTTCGAGCGGCTGGAGACCATCGGCGAGCGCGCCTTTGCGCTCCACGACCAGCCGGATGCGGGTCTTTGGGAACTTCGCACCCGCGCAAGGGTTCACACTTCGTCGTCGCTGATGTGCTGGGCGGCCTGCGACCGGCTGGCCAAGATCGCCCGGCAGTTCGGCCGCGAGGAACGCGCCCGGCTCTGGCACGAGCGCGCGGAGCAGATCCGCGCCACGATCCTGAAGCGCGGCTGGAACGACAAGGTCGGCGCCTTCGTGGAGAGCTTCGAGGGCAATGATCTCGATGCCAGCCTGTTGCTGATCGCGGAGGTCGGGTTCCTGCCGGCGAAGGACCCGCGGTTCATCGCCACGGTGGAGCGCATCGGCGACACCTTGAAGCGCGGTCATCACCTGTTCCGCTATCATGCGGCGGATGATTTCGGCGCGCCGGAAAACGCGTTCAACATCTGTACCTTCTGGTACATCGACGCACTGGCGCGGATCGGGCGCAAGGACGAGGCGCGGGAGATCTACGAGGCGATGCTCGCCTGCCGGAACCATCTCGGCCTGCTGTCGGAGGACACCACGCCGCAGACCGGCGAGATGTGGGGCAATTTTCCCCAGACCTATTCGATGGTCGGCATCATCAATGGCGCGATGCGCCTGTCGGATGGCTGGGACAGTCTGGTCTAAGCCGCGAAGCTCCGGCGCAGTCCGGGGCGGCGGCCAACAAGGAGAAAAGCATGTCGCGCCTGGTGGTCGTTTCCAATCGTGTCGGTCCGCTGAAGGACACCGGGCAGGCAGGCGGCCTGGCCGTGGCCCTGGTCGACACGCTGAACGCGACCGGCGGGATCTGGTTCGGCTGGAGCGGCGAGATTTCCGAGGAAGGCACCTTCGGCAACCTGAAGACCGGCGGCACCAAGAAGGTCGCGCTCAAGACGCTCGACATGACCCAGGCCGACCATGATGAATTCTATGTCGGTTTCGCCAACAAGACGCTCTGGCCGGTGCTGCACTACCGGCTGGATCTCGCCGTCTTCGACCGGCGTCTGGAGGAGGGCTACCGGCGGGTCAACGAGCGCTTCGCCTCGCGGCTCCGGCCGCTGATCGAACCGGACGACGTGATCTGGGTGCACGACTATCACTATCTGTCTTTCGGGGCGGAGCTGCGCGCGATGGAGGTGAACAACCCCATCGGCTTCTTCCTGCATATTCCCTTTCCCGCGCCGGAAGTGCTGGCGGCGCTGCCGAATGCGGCGACGCTCGCCCGTCGGATGCTCGCCTATGATGTCATCGGCTTCCAGTCGACGCGCGATGCCGCCAACTTCCGCCGCTTCGTCGTGGAGGAACTGGGCGTGCCGGAAGGCCCGGACGAGACGCTGATCGCCGACGGCCGAACGGTTGCCGCACGGGCCTTTCCCATCGGCATCGATGCGGCCGGCTTCTCGCGCCAGGCGACGACCGTGGAGGCGCGCCGCCAGACCCACCGGATCGAGAAACTCCTGGCCGGCCGTCACCAGATCATCGGCGTCGACCGGATCGACTATTCCAAGGGCCTGCCGCAGCGCTTCCGCGCCTTCCAGCGGCTGCTGGAGGATTATCCGGAGAACCGCGGCCGGGTCAGCCTGATGCAGGTGGCGCCGCCGTCGCGCTCCGAGCTCGACGCCTATGCCGAGATCCGCAGCGAGCTGGAAGAACTGACCGGGCATATCAACGGCCGTTTCGCCGATCTGGACTGGACGCCGATCCGCTACATGACGCGCGGCTTCACCCGGCGCGCGCTCGCCGGCATCTACAGGGCAAGCCGGGTCGCGCTGATCACCCCCTTGCGCGACGGGATGAACCTCGTCGCCAAGGAATATGTCGCGGCCCAGCGGGGGGAGGATCCGGGCGTCGTGGTGCTGTCGCGCTTTGCAGGCGCTGCGGAAGGCATGCCGGAGGCGGTGATCGTCAATCCCTATTCGGCCGAAGGGGTGGCGGGCGCGCTGCAGACCGCGCTCAACATGCCGCTCGACGAACGGCGCGACCGCTGGCAGGCGATCTTCGACCGCATCCAGGAAAACGACGCCGCGGCCTGGGCGAAATCCTTCCTCGACACGCTCAAGGCCTATGGCCGGTCGAACGGCTGAACGCGTTCGCAAGGGAGCGAAACGCCAAAGGGCGCGGCCATGGCCGCGCCCTTTTTGTTTTGCCCTTATGAGGACCGCGGTTACTCGGCCGCGTCGGCGCCGATCACGCCGCGGCGGATCTGGTCTTCCTCGATCGATTCGAACAGGGCGCGGAAGTTGCCTTCGCCGAAGCCCTCGTCGCCCTTGCGCTGGATGAACTCGAAGAAGATCGGGCCGATGACGGTCTTGGAGAAGATCTGCAGCAGGATCTTGGTCGTGCCGCCGTTCACCACGCCTTCGCCGTCGATCAGGATGCCGTGCGTCTTCATCCGGTCGATCGGCTCGTCGTGGCCCTGCACGCGCTCGTGCGAGCGCTCGTAGTAGGTGTCGGGCGGACCGGGCATGAACTTCAGGCCGTTGTCGGCCAGCCGGTCGGTGGAATCATAGATATTGTCCGTGCCGACGGCGATGTGCTGGATGCCTTCGCCCTTGTACTTCTTCAGGTATTCCTCGATCTGGCTGGTGTCGTCCTTGGACTCGTTCAGCGGGATGCGGATCTTGCCGCAGGGCGAGGTGATCGCGCGGCTGACGAGGCCGGTGATGCGGCCGTCGATGTCGAAGAAGTGGATCTGGCTGAAGTTGAACAGGTCGCGGTAGAAGTCCCACCACTTGTCCATGTTGCCGCGATAGACGTTGTGGGTCAGATGGTCGAGGTAATAGAAGCCGACGCCCTCGGGCTTGGGATCGCGCTCGCCCAGCCAGTCGAATTCCGCGTCATAGGCCGTGCCGTTGGTGCCGTAGCTGTCGACGAAATAGAGCAGCGAGCCGCCGATGCCGACGATGGCCGGAACGTTAAGCGTCTTGTCGTCGCCCTCATAGGGCGTGGCGCCCTTGGCGACCGCATGATCGAAGGCGTGTTTGGCATCGACCACACGCCAGGCCATCGACGGGGCGCAGGGGCCGTGTTCGTCGACGAAGCGCATGCCGAAGGAGCCCGGCTCCGCATTCAGCACATAAGTGATGTCGCCCTGGCGATAGAGCGTGATCGCCTTGGACTTGTGTTTCGCGACTGGGACATAGCCCATGCGGCGGAACAGCGCGTCGAGCTTTTCCGGCTCGGGATGGGCGAATTCGACGAACTCGAAGCCGTCGGTGCCGGCCGGGTTGTCGTCGGTGATCTTCGCCGGGGGCGCGTCGTGCGGAAAGGGTCCCATGATGTCCTCCTCGAATGCGTTCGTGACTGCGAACATTTCCCCAAGTGTGCCAGATCGGACGCGCACGATGTGTGCAAAGGCGCTTGCCTTGCGGCGTGTGATGCACAAAATGTGTATGAGAAAGGCCAAGGGTGCATCCAATGATCGAGATTGACGGGTTCGATACGAAGATCCTCGCGTCGCTGCAGGATGATGCGGCGGTCACGAACCAGCAGTTGGGCGAGCGGATCGGCCTGTCGGCATCGCAGGTGTCGCGCCGCCGGCAGCGGCTGGAGGAGGCCGGCGTGTTGCGCCGCTACCGGGCCGATATCGATCCCGCCTCGGTGGGCTTCACGGTGGTGGCCTTCGTCGGTGTCGCGCTCGATGCGCACAGCCGGCAGAACGCGCGTCGCTTCAAGGATCTGGTGCGCGGCCTGGCGGAAGTGCAGGAAGCGCATGTGATGACCGGCGACATGGACTATCTGCTCAAGGTCGTGGTGCGCGATCTGGCGGCGCTCGCCGATTTCATCAACGAGGATCTGCTGCCGCATGATTCGGTGCGCAACGTGCGCTCCTCCATCGCCATGGAAACATTGAAGGACGACAATCTGCTGCCTTTCGCAACTGCCGGGTGAGTGCCCGCTTGCGCCTTGCGCCTGCCGTCCCCATTTCAGGACCGATGACCCCGCAAGACCGGAGAGACGCCACTATGTTCGACGCGAAACGTTTGCTGGATGAGTTCCTTGGATCAGGCGCTGGCGGCGGCCAGCAGGGCGGCAGCGGTCGCGGCGGCGACTATCTGGCACGCGGGCAGGACTATGTGCGCGGAAATGCCGGCGGGCTGGCCGGCGGTGCGCTGGCCGGCGGTCTGGCGGGGCTTCTGCTCGGCACCAAGAGCGGCCGCAAGATCGGCAAGAAGGCTGTGACCTATGGCGGCATGGCGCTGGTCGCAGGCCTTGCCTACAAGGCCTATCAGGGCTACCGCGCCAACCAGCAGGGCACGCAGCCGCCGGCCCGCGACGAGCCGATCCCGCTGGAGGCACCGCGCGGCACCGCCTTCGATCCGGCCCGTCAGCCCGGCGGCGAGAACCAGTTCGCCGTCACGCTTCTCACCGCGATGATCTCGGCCGCCAAGGCGGACGGTCATATCGACCGCGACGAGCAGGACCGGATCTTCGACAAGATCGACGAGGCAGGGCTCGACAGCGAGGCAAAGGCCTTCCTGATGGACGAGCTGCGCGCGCCGCTCGACCTCGACAAGGTCGTTGCCGGGGCGAGCAGCCCGGAAGCGGCGGCGGAGATCTACGCCGCCTCGCGGCTTGCCATCGATCCCGATCATGCGGCGGAAAAGGCCTATCTGCAGATGCTGGCCGCGCGGCTCGGTCTGGAGCCGGCCCTGGTCGACGAGATCGAGCATGCCGTGCGCGATGCCGAGCGTCAGGGGGCGGGCGTCTGAGGACATCCTCCCTGCGCCGTGGCGCGCGGACGCATCGCCGGTCGTCGGCCTTGACCAGCGGCGCGGCACTGTGCCTCCTATACCCTCAAACGGGTCGGGAGGATCAATGCAAGACCTTGGGCACTGGGACTATGTGATCGTCGGGGCGGGATCCGCCGGCTGCGTGCTGGCGAATCGCCTCTCCGCCGATCCCGACGTGCGGGTGCTGCTCCTGGAAGCGGGTGGCAAGGACGACTACATCTGGATCCACATCCCCGTCGGCTATCTCTATTGCATGGGCAATCCCCGCACCGACTGGGGCTACAAGACCGCGCCCGATCCCGGGCTGAACGGGCGCACGCTGTCCTATCCGCGCGGGCGGGTGCTCGGCGGCTGTTCGTCGATCAACGGCATGATCTACATGCGCGGACAGGCGCGCGACTATGACGGCTGGCGCCAGATGGGGCTGACCGGCTGGGGCTGGGACGACCTGCTGCCGCTGTTCAGGCGCGGTGAGGACCATTACGCGCTCGCCGACGAGCTGCACGGCCAGGGCGGCGAGACCCGCGTCGAGAAGCAGCGGCTTTCTTGGGAGATCCTCGATGCGGTGCGCGATGCCTGCGAGGAAGTCGGCATTCCCAAGGTGGAGGACTTCAACGGCGGCGACAATTTCGGCTCGTCCTATTTTCAGGTGACGCAGCGCGGCGGCGTGCGCTGGACGGCGGCCAAGGGCTTCCTGCGCCCGGCGGCGTCGCGTCCCAACCTGCGGGTCCTGAGCAAGGCGCAGGTGTCGCGGCTGGAGATCGCGGACGGTCGGATCTCGGGCGTTTCGCTGACGCTCGATGGCGAGCCCGCGCATGCGCATGTCGACGGCGAGCTTGTGCTGTCGGCCGGCGCCATCGGCTCGCCGCAGCTGCTGGAGCTTTCCGGCATCGGCGATCCGGCGGTGCTCTCCCGCCATGGCATCGCGCCGCTGTGCGAGCGCCCCGCCGTCGGCGCCAACCTGCAGGACCACCTGCAGATCCGAACGGTCTTCAAGGTCGAGAACGCCACCACGCTCAACCAGCTCGCCGCAAGCTGGTTCGGCAAGGCCAAGATCGCGGCCGAATATGCGCTGAAACGCTCCGGTCCGATGTCGATGGCGCCGAGCCAGCTTGGCGTCTTCGCCAGGTCCGACCCGGCGTTCGAGACCGCGAACATCGAGTACCACGTGCAGCCCCTGTCGCTCGACCGCTTCGGCGAGCCGCTGCACCCTTTCCCGGCGATCACCGCGAGCGTGTGCAACCTGCGCCCGGAAAGCCGGGGGCATGTGCATATCACCTCGCCGGACCCGCGCGCCCATCCGGAAATCCGCCCCAACTATCTGGCGACGGAAGGCGACCGCAAGGTCGCCGCCGACAGCATCCGCCTGACCCGCAAGATCATGCAGGCCAGGGCGCTGGAGCGCTATCGGCCGGTGGAGCATCTGCCGGGGTCGGCGGTCAACAGCGACGAGGATCTGGCGCGCGCTGCGGGCGATATCGGCACCACGATCTTTCATCCCGTCGGCACCTGCCGCATGGGCGCGGACGAGGGGTCTGTCGTCGACGAGCGGCTGCGGCTGCGCGGGCTTTCTGGCCTGCGCGTCGCCGATGCCTCGGTGATGCCGGCCATCACATCCGGCAACACGGCGGCCCCGACCATGGTGATCGCCGAAAAGGCGGCCGACATGATCCGCGCGGACCGGCGGGCGTGATCGGCGCGCGACCAGCCGCCCTGGTGTGGCCGGCGGCCCGCCCCGTATCCTGGAGGACGTCCATGAAAGCTTTCGCGAGGATCGCTGTTGCGGCCGCCAGTCTCGCCATCGCCGCGCCGGCGGTTGCCGAGGAGTGCCAGAGCGGCGAGACGGTCATCAAGTTCAGCCACGTGGTGTCGGCGAGCGGGCATCCCAAGGGCGATGCGGCGACGCTCTTGGCGAAGCGCGTCAACGCGGAAATGGACGGAAAGGCCTGCATGCGGGTGTTTCCCGACTCCCGCCTCTACGACGACGACAAGGTGATGGAGGCGCTGCTTCTGGGCAACGTGCATCTCGCCGCGCCGTCGCTGTCGAAGTTCGAGGCCTATACGCTCAAGTTCCGTCTGTTCGACCTGCCGTTCCTGTTTCAGGACCTTGCGGCGGTCGAGCGGTTCACGCGCAGCGAGGCCGGCCGGGGCCTGCTCACCGCCATGACCGATGTCGGTTTTCTCGGCCTTGGCTACTGGACCTCGGGGCTGAAGCAGTTTTCCGCCAACAGGCCCTTGCTCATTCCCGAGGATGCGCAGGGGCTGACGTTTCGGGTGCAGACCTCCGATGTGGCGGTGGCGATGATCGAGGCGGTGGGCGCGAGCGCACGCAAGCTTGCATTCCGGGACGTTTACAACGCGCTGAAGACCGGTGTCGTCGACGGCCAGGAAAACTCCTGGTCGAACATCTACACCCAGAAATTCCACGAGGTGCAGGACGGCGTCACCGAGACCAATCACCAGCTTCTCGCTTATCTTCTCGTCACCTCCGATGCCTGGCTGAAGGGGCTTGATCCGGATGTGCGCGACCAGCTGCTGACGATCATCGAGGAGGTGACCGCGATCACCAACGCCGCCGTTGCCGAAAAGGAAGCGGCGAACCGGCAGCGGATCATCGATGCGGGGACGGAAATCCGCATGCTCAACGCGGAGCAGCGCAAGGCGTGGGTCGCGGCGATGAAACCGGTGTGGGACCTGTTCGAGGTCGGCATCGGCGCCGATCTCATCAGTGCCGCGCAGACCGCCAACATCGACGGCTGAGCAGCCTTTGCGGGCGATCGCTTCAGGCGCGGATGCCTTCAAGCAGCAGCACGACAAGGTCCTCCGCCTCCTCCGCGGAGGCCGGCGCCCGCGCCGTGCGCACAAGCGCGGGATGGCGCAGGCAGAGCGTGGCGTTGTCGATCGCCCTTGCCGCGGCGGCGGCGTCTCCTGTGGCGAACACCCCTTGCGCCACGCCCTCAGCTAGAACGGCTTCGATCCGCGCCCGGCAGGCATCGGCATGCGCGCCCATCGCCTCGACCGCTCGCTCCGACAAGGCGGCATAGGCGGCGAAGCCTTGCGGGTCTTCACCGGCGCGCGCGCCCATCTCGTCGCCCAGGGCCAGGATATAGGCGGCGAGCCTGTCCGCCGGTTCGGAGACCGAGGCGATGGCGCCATCGAGCGCCGTCTCGATCTCGCCCAGCCAGGCGGCCATCACCGCCTCCAGCAGCGCGGCCTTGCTGGGATAGAAGCGGTAGATGTTGGAATGGGACATGCCGAGGCGCCGGGCGATCTCCGTGACCGTGACATGGTCCGGCCCGCTGGCCCGCAGCAGTTCGGCCGCGGTTGCAAGCGCCTGTGCCGCGGTGTCCGGCGCGGCGGCCGGCCGGGATCGTTCGTAGGGCGCCTGCGGGTCTTTCCTCATCCGGCCATATTGGCCGCCTGCCGGCCTTGCGATCAATGCAAAAGGCGCCCGGCCCGTCGTCAAACGCCGGAGGTCGGCGTCAGCACCGCATCCGACCCGATGCCGGCGTCTTCCATATAGGCGCGCACCACCGTCTCGAAATCGGGGTCCGGCTGGAAGCCGAGCGCCTCGGCCCGGGCGGCGTCGAAACTGCGCGGCCATCCCGCGACGATGCGGGCGATCACCGGATCCGGCTCGCGGCGGATCAGCTGCGTGCGGGTCGGTCCGGCGATGCGGGCCAGCGTCTCGATTTCCTGGGCAACGGTGATGCGCAGGCCCGGCATCGTCAGGTTGCGCTGGGCGCCGAGCGCCTGCGTGTCGAGGGTTGCGGCATGCATGAGATAGCCGGTGGCGGCGCGCGGGCTGGCGATCCAGTGGGCGGTGTCGTCGTCGACCGGAAGGATCGCCTCCTCGCCGTTCAGCGGTTCGCGGATGATGCCGGAGAAGAAGCCGGAGGCAGCCTTGTTGGGGCGGCCGGGGCGCACGACCACGGTCGGCAGGCGGATGCCGATGCCGTCGATCAGGCCGCGGCGGCTGTAGTCGGCCAGAAGCAGCTCGCACATCGCCTTCTGGGTGCCGTAGGAAGTCAGCGGCGTCAGGTGGTGGGTGTCGGGAATGGGGTCTGGCAGCGGCGCGCCGAAGACTGCCAGCGACGAGGCGAAGACCACGCGCGGGCAATAGCCGCCGCCGATGTCGCGGATCGCATCGAGCAGCCGGCGCGTGCCGTCGAGGTTGATCTCGTAGCCTTTCTCCATCTCGGCTTCCGCCTCGCCCGACACGACGGCCGCGAGATGAAAGATCACGTCCGGCTTGTGCGCGACAAGGGTTTCGGCCGCGCCCGGGCGGGAGAAGTCGCCGGCGATGCTGGTCACCGGCATGGCAAGCGTGTCCGGCGGCTGCGGCGCCACCATGTCCGACAGCGTCATGCGGGTGACCTCGCGCCCGCCGAGCAGGCCGCCGCGCGCGAGTGTCTCGACGAGCTTGCGGCCGAGCATGCCGGCCGCCCCCGTCACCAGCACATGTACCATTCCAGCGTCTCCCTGCTGTCGTCTCCTGCCCCATACGAAGGCCACCCGTCGCCGGGCGTCAAGAGGAGAGCGCGAGGAAACGGCCCGCGCGGCTGGCGCGGGCATCCGCTAGTCTCAGACGATGCTGCCGAGTTTCATGGCGATGCTCATGTCGCCGTCGACCTTGATCTTGCCGGTCATGAAGGCCGTGGTCGGATTGAGCTCGCCCGCCAGCAGGCTTTCCAGATTATCTTCCGAGATCCGGATGGTGCAATCGGCGTCCTTGTCCTCGTTGGAGACGTCGGCGCCCTCGACGAAGATCACGCCGGCTTCGCCGCAATCGAATTTCACCGTGTCGGAAATGCCGCCGCCCGCAACCTTGCCGCGGATCTTTTCGGTGAGTTCGTTCAATGCCATGTCTGGTCTCCCGGTTGATGCCCGCACGGGCATGAGTGATCGTGGCAACCAAACATGACGCTTACGTAATCGTCAACAAAAATGCGCCGCCACCGACCTCTTGTCGCAGGTGGCGGCGCGAGGCTCAATGGTTGTGGCGCGGGATGCCCCTTGTGTGGGCAATATCGCGATAGGCCGTCGCGCCCTTCAGCACCATCCCCTCGTCGAACTGTTCGACGAGGGCGCGCTGGATCTCCTGCCAGGGGGTCTGGTGATCGGGGTATTTGAACCCACCGGCGGCCGCGAGCGCCTTGCGGCGTTCTTCCAGTTCGTCCGTCGAAATCAGGATGTCGGCGGTTCCTTTTTTCAGGTCGATGCGCACCCGGTCGCCGCTCTTCAGGAGCGCCAGCCCGCCGCCGGCGGCGGCCTCGGGGGCGGCGTTGAGGATCGAGGCGGAGCCGGAAGTGCCGGACTGGCGGCCGTCGCCGATGCAGGGCATGGCGTGGATGCCGCGTTTGATCAGCGCCGCCGGTGGTTGCATGTTGACGACCTCCGCGCCGCCGGGGTAGCCGATCGGCCCCGAGCCGCGAATGAACAGCAGGCAGTATTCGTCGATGTCGAGATCCGGGTCCTCGATGCGGGCGTGATAGTCCTCCGGTCCCTCGAAGACGACGGCGCGGCCCTCGAAGGCGTCGGGGTCGTCCGGGTTCGACAGGTAGCGGTCGCGGAACTCCTTCGAGATCACGCTGGTCTTCATGATCGCGCTGTCGAAGAGATTGCCCTTGAGATTGAGGAAGCCGGCCTTGTCGACCAGCGGGTCGGACATCGGGCGGATCACGCGCGGGTCGAGGTTTTCCGCGTCCTGGCAATTGTCGCCAAGGCTCCGGCCATTGACCGTGAGCGCTTGCGGGTGCGGCAGGGCATTCGCCTTCATCAGCTCCGCGATCACCGCCGGGACGCCGCCGGCGTGGTGATAGTCCTCGCCGAGATATTCGCCGGCCGGCTGCATGTTGACGAGCAGCGGCACGTCGTGGCCGACCTCCTGCCAGTCGTCATTGTCGAGCAGCACCCCGAGGTGGCTGGCGATGGCATTGAGGTGGATCGGCGCATTGGTCGAGCCGCCGATGGCGGAGTTCACGACGATGGCGTTCTCGAAGGCCGCGCGGGTCATGATGTCGGAGGGTTTGAGATCCTCCCAGACCATGTCGACGATGCGCTTGCCGGTCTCATAGGAGACCTGCGCGCGCTCGCGGTAGGTGGCGGGAATGGCGGCAGCACCCGGCAACTGCATGCCGAGCGCCTCGGCGAGCGAATTCATCGTCGTTGCCGTGCCCATGGTGTTGCAATAGCCGACCGAGGGCGCGGCCGAGGCGACCCGGTCCATGAAGCCGGCGTAGTCGATCTCGCCGGCGGCGAGCATCTCGCGCGCCTTCCACACGATGGTGCCGGAGCCGGTGCGCTCGCCGCGGTGCCAGCCGTTGAGCATCGGCCCGACGGAGAGCGCGATGGCCGGAATGTTCACGGTTGCCGCCGCCATCAGGCAGGCGGGCGTGGTCTTGTCGCAGCCGATGGTTAGCACCACGCCGTCGATCGGATAGCCGTGCAGCAATTCCACCAGCCCCAGATAGGCGAGGTTGCGGTCAAGCGATGCGGTCGGTCGCTTGCCGGTCTCCTGGATCGGATGCACGGGAAACTCGAAGCAGATGCCGCCGGCCTCGCGGATGCCCTCGCGTACCCGCTTGGCGAGCTCGATGTGATGGCGGTTGCAGGGGGAGAGATCCGAGCCGGTCTGGGCGATGCCGATGATCGGCTTGCCCGACTGCAACTCCTCGCGCGTCAGCCCGTAGTTCAGGTAGCGCTCGATATAGAGCGCGGTCATGCCGGGATCGGCCGGGTCGTCGAACCAGGCGCGCGAACGCAGGCTTTTGGGATCTTTCGCGGACATTGCAGGGTCTCCGGCAGGAATAGGAAAAATGCGGCTCCCATTTGTATGACAAACCGGGAGCCGCACTGGCAAGCGCGAAGACCTGTTTTGCCGGAGGCGAAGAGGCTCAGCCCGCGCGCGGCTTCCAGCGCCGCAGCAGCGCGGCATTGGTGACGACGGAGACGGAGGAGAGCGCCATTGCCGCGCCGGCGAAGGCCGGCGTCAGCAGGCCGAAGGCGGCGAGCGGCAGGCCGACGACATTGTAGATGAAGGCCCAGAACAGGTTCTGGCGGATCTTGCGCACGGTGGCGCGCGACACCAGCAGCGCATCGGCAACCAGATCGAGCTTCGAGCGCATCAGGGTGATGCCGGCGGTTTCCATGGCAACCTCGGCGCCGGAGCCCATGGCGATGCCGATGTTGGCGGCGGCAAGGGCCGGGGCATCGTTGATGCCGTCGCCGATCATCGCCACGGTCTTTCCTTCCGCCACGAGGGCTGCGACCGTTTCCGCCTTGCCGTCCGGTGCGACGCCGGCGATCACCCGGTCGATCCCGAGCTGCGCGGCCACGGCGCGCGCCACCGTTTCCGTGTCGCCGGTCAGCATCACCGTTTGCACGCCGGCTTCGGCCAGCCGCTCCAGGGTGCGTGGTGTCTCGTCGCGCACCGTGTCGGCCATGGCGATGACGCCGATGGCGCGGCCGGCGATGGCAATGGTCGCGCAGGTCTTTCCCTGTGCCTCGAACTCGCGCGACATCTGCTGCGTCAGGAAGGCATCGACGCCCTGCGCCTCCATCAGCCGGCGGTTGCCGATGGCGACCGTCTCGCCGGCGATTTCGACGATGATGCCCTGTCCGGGCACGGCGCGGAATTGCGTCGGCTGGGTCAGCGTCAGGCCGCGCTCCTTCGCCTTGCCGATCATCGCCCGGGCCAGCGGATGCTCGCTCGGCAGCTGTGCGCTGGCGGCGATCAGCAAGAGCCGGTCCTCGTTGCGGTCGAAGGAGCGGATGTCGGTGACCTGCGGCTCGCCGCGCGTCAGCGTGCCGGTCTTGTCGAAGATGGCGGTGTCGACATTATGCGCGACTTCCAGCGCCTCGATGTCGCGGATGAGGATGCCGGCGCGGGCCGCCGCGCCCGTTCCCGCGACAAGGGCGGTCGGCGTGGCCAGTCCGAGCGCGCAGGGGCAGGCGATGACGAGGACGGCGACCGCCGCGCCCACCGTCGCATCGAGGCTTGCGCCCGACAGCCACCAGCCGGCGAAGGTCGCAAGCGCGATCAAGACGACGATGGGCACGAAGACCGCTGACACCCGGTCGACCAGCTTCTGCACCGGGGCCTTGGCGCTCTGGGCGTGTTCCACCAGGCGGATGATCGCGGAGAGCTTGCTGTCGGCGCCGAGCGCGGTGGCCTCGACCGTCAGCGCGCCGGAGCCGTTGATCGTGCCGCCGATCACCTCGTCGCCGGGCGCCTTGGCAACCGGAAGGCTCTCGCCGGTGACAAGAGATTCGTCCAGTTCGCTCTCGCCGCTGATCACCCGGCCGTCGACCGGCATGCGCTCGCCCGGCTTGACCACGACGTGATCGCCGTGAAACAGCGCTTCTACCGAAACGGTCTCGAGCTGGCCGTCGCGCAGGCGATGGGCGGTGAGGGGACGCAGCTGCGTCAGCGCGCGCACCGCCGCCGTCGTGGTGCGCTTGGCGCGGGTTTCCATCAGCTTGCCGAAGAGGATCAGCGTCAGGATGACGGCGGAGGCCTCGAAATAGAGGTGGCCCGGGTCGCCCGGCCAGGCCTGCACCGTGAGGACCAGGCTGTAGAGATAGGCCGCCGTCGTTCCGAGCACGACGAGCACGTCCATATTGGCGCCACCGCTCCTGAGCGCCTTCCAGGCGCCGACATAGAAGCGCTTGCCGACGAGCACCTGCACGAAAGTGGCAAGCACCGCCTGCATCCAGGCCGGGGGCATGATCGCCACGCCGAAGGTCATGCCGACCATGCCGGCGACCATCGGCGCGGTGGCGATCGCCGCGACCACCAGCAGGACAAGCGTCGTCTTTTCCTCCGACCGGGCGCGGGCGTCCTGTTCGTCCTGGCGGCGGCGTTCTTCCTCGAAGCTGCTGGCGCGGCGTTCGGCGGTGAAGCCGGTCGCTTCAACTGCTTCGATCAGCGTCGTCGCGTCGAGGCCCGCATCGGTTTCCACCTGCGCCGTTTCCAGCGGCAGGTTGACCGCGGCGCGGACGACGCCGGGCGTGCGCGACAGCACCTTCTCGATGCGCGCGGCGCATGCGGCGCAGGTCATGCCGCCGATGGCGAGCTGGATGGTGGCGGTCGGTGCGTCATCCGCGGTCTGCGGAAGGGCGGCGGTGGCTTGGGCCATGGGTGTCTCCGGCCCCGTCTCGATACGGGGGATGGTCTGAAAAGGGCGGTACGCGCGCATTGCGCCGGGCGCGGGACGCGCGCGGGCGCGCCGAACCGCCAAGGTTCAGCCACACATGAGGCTTCCAGTCACGGCAAGGTCAAGAGGCAAAAGACGCGGCCTCAGACCGTGGTCCGGCCTTCCTCAACCGCGTGGCAGGCAACGCCGGTGTCGCCGACCTGACGGAACTTCGGAAACTCTCGCGAACACCGCTCGTTGGCAAGCGGACAGCGCGGGTGAAACGCGCAGCCCGACGGCGGGTTGATCGGATTGGGGATCTCGCCTTCCACCGGGCGGCGCGGCTTGCCGGTCATTTCCAGATCCGGGATCGCCTCCAGCAGCATGCGCGTATAGGGATGCTTCGGCGTCTTGAACAGCGTCCGGCTTTCCGCGACCTCCACCAGCCGGCCGAGATACATCACGCCGATGCGCTTTGCCATGTGGCGCACGACCGCGAGATCGTGGCTGATGAAGAGATAGGTCAGGCCGAACTCGTCCTGCAGGTCGCGCATCAGGTTCAGGATCTGCGCCTGCACCGAGACGTCGAGCGCGGAGGTCGGCTCGTCGCAGACGAGGAACTCCGGCTTGGAGGCCAGCGCGCGGGCGATGCAGATGCGCTGGCGCTGGCCGCCGGAGAACTCATGCGGATATTTGGCGCCGTCGCGCGGATGCAGGCGCACCAGTTCCAGCAGTTCGCCGACCCGTTTGGAGATCGCCTCCTCGGAGCTTTCCATCTTGAAGGCGCGGATCGGCTCGGAAATGATCCGGTCGACGCGCCAACGCGGATTGAGGCTGGCATAGGGGTCCTGGAAGATCATCTGGATGCGCCGGCGCAGCTCGCGCATCTCCGCGCCCGCCTGACGGCGCGAGCGCATGTCGACGCCCTCGATGCGGATCTCGCCGGCACTGGCCTCCAGCAGGCCGACCACCATCTTGGCGACCGTGGACTTGCCCGAACCGGATTCGCCGACGAGCGCGAAGGTCTCGCCCTTGGAAATCGAGAAGGAGATGTCCTTGGCGGCCCGAAGCAGCGCGCGGGGCGAGCGCTCCAGCACCCGGTTGAGCCAGGGCTTGGAGACGTCGAAGGTGCGCGAGAGGCCAGAGACCTCGACGACGGGTTGAGAAGCGTTGGTCATCGTCCGGCGGCCTCTTCTGTCTCGGACACTTTCCAGCAGGCGGCGCGGCTTTCGCCGGCCTGCACCAGGTCGGGGCGGTCGCGATAGCATTTGTCCATCACTAGCGAGCAGCGCGGATTGAAGGCGCAGCCTGCGGGAATGGAATCGAGCCGCGGCATCGATCCGGGGATCTGGGTCAGGCGGTCGTGATCGCCGGTCAGCGAGGGGATCGCCCCCATCAGGCCGACGGTATAGGGATGGCGCGGCGCCTTGATCACGTTGCGCACCGGGCCGATCTCGGCGATCCGCCCGGAGTACATCACCGCGACGCGGTCGGCGGTTTCGGCGATCACGCCCATGTCGTGGGTGATCAGCATCACCGCCGTGCCATGGTCGCGGCACACCCGCTGCAGCAGGCGGATGATCTGGGCCTGCACCGAGACGTCGAGCGCTGTGGTCGGCTCGTCGGCGATCACCAGTTCCGGTTCGGCGCAGAGTGCCAGCGCGATCACAACGCGCTGGCGCATGCCGCCGGAGAACTGGTGCGGATAGGCGTTCAGCCGGTCGGCGGCGGCGGGAATGCCGACCTCCTCCAGAAGCGCCACGGCGCGGTCGCGCGCCTCGCGTTCCGACACCGGCAGGTGGGTGAGGATCGTCTCGATGATCTGCTCGCCGATGGTGAAGAGCGGATTGAGGCTCGTCAGCGGATCCTGGAAGATCATGCCGATCCGCTTGCCGCGGATCTTGCGCATGGCCTGTTGCGACAGGTTGTCGATGCGCTCGCCCTTCAGCAGGACTTCGCCGCCGGCGATGCGCCCGGGAGGTTCCAGCAGGCCGATCACGGCGGTGCCGGTGATCGACTTGCCGGCGCCGGATTCGCCAACGACGCCGAGCACCTCGCCTTCCTTGAGGTCGAAGGAGATGCCGTCGATCGCCTTCAGGATGCCGCGCCGGGTCGGGAACTCGACCCTGAGATCGCGGACGGAAAGAAGCGGAGTTTGGGTCATCGTGTTTGTGATCCCGTCACATGTGTCCTTAGCGAAGCTTCGGATTCAGCGCGTCGCGCAGCCAGTCGCCAAGCAGGTTGACGGCAAGCACGAGCACGGCCAGCGCGAAACCGGGGAACATCGCGATCCACCATTCGCCGGAGAACAGGAAGTCATTGCCGATCCGCACCAGGGTGCCGAGCGAGGGCTGCGTCGGCGGAATGCCGACGCCGAGGAACGACAGCGTCGCCTCGGTGATGATCGCAAGGCCCAGGTTGATGGTCGCGATGACGAGCACCGGGCCGATCACGTTGGGCAGCACATGGCGGATCATGATGAGGAAGCGGGGAATGCCGATCAGGCGCGCGGCCTGGACGTATTCCTTGTTGCGCTCCACCAGCGTCGAGCCGCGCACCGTTCGGGCGAATTGCACCCAGAACGACAGCGCGATGGAAAACACCAGGATCCAGAAGGCGAAACGCTCGCGGTCGAGATTGCCGAAGAGGGCACGGGCGACGCCGTCGACCAGAAGCGCGATCAGGATCGCCGGGAAGGTGAGCTGGACCTCGGCGATGCGCATGATGACGGCGTCGACCTTGCCGCCGACATAGCCGGCGATCAGGCCGAGCATCACCCCGACGATGGCTGCGAAGAACACCGACAGGAAACCGACGGCGAGCGAGATGCGCGCGCCGTAGAGAATGCCGGAGAAGACGTCGCGGCCCTGGTCGTCTGTGCCCAGGATGAAGCGCGGGTCGGAATACTCCATGCCGAGCGGCGGGAGCCGGGCATCGAGAATGGAGATCGTCGCCAGGTCGAAGGGATTGTGCGGCGCGATCCAGGGCGCGAAGGCTGCCCCTGCGAAGAACACCAGCGTCACGATGGCGGAAAGGATCGTCACCTTGGAGCGCAGGAAGGAATAGAGGATGTCGCTGTCGAGGACGCGGGCGATGCGCCCGCGCGGCGCGGCCGGCGGCACGCCGGCCGCCGCGTCGGCAGCTGCATCGGTTGCGGCGTCTTTTGCGGTGTTTGCTGTCATGCCGGCCTCACAGCGCTGCGCGGTCGGCCCGCAGACGCGGGTCGACGACGAAATAGAGCAGGTCGACGATCAGGTTGATCACCACGAAGAGGAAGGCGATCAGCATCAGATAGGCCGCCATGATCGGGATATCGACGTTTTGCACCGACTGCAGGAACAAAAGTCCCATGCCGGGCCACTGGAACACGGTCTCGGTGATGATCGCGAAGGCGATGATCGAGCCAACCTGCAGGCCGGTGATGGTGATCACCGGCACCAGCGTGTTCTTCAGCGCGTGGCGGAAATTGATGCTGCGCTGGCGCAAGCCGCGGGCGCGGGCGAACTTGATGTAGTCGGTGCGGATCACTTCCAGCATTTCCGACCGCACCAGGCGCATGATCAGCGTCATCTGGAACAGGCCGAGCGTGATGGAGGGCAGCACCAGCGCCTTCAGTCCGCTGACCGTCAGCAGTCCCGTTGTCCACCAGCCGATCGCGACCGTGTCGCCGCGCCCGAAACTCGGCAGCCATTGCAGTGTCACGGAAAACAGGAAGATCAGCAGGATGCCGATGAAGAAGGTCGGCAGCGATATGCCGATGAGCGAGATCGACAGGAAGAGCTTCGACAGAACGCTGTCACGGTGCAACCCGGTGTAGACGCCCATCGGAATGCCGACGAGAAGCGCGAAGATCGCCGAGACCAGGGACAGTTCCAGCGTCGCCGGCAGGCGCTTGCCGATCAGGTCGGAAACGGGCTGGCGGAACTGGTAGGAGGTGCCGAAGTCGAATTGCGCCGCCTTGACGATGAAGCGGCCGAACTGGGTCATGATCGGATCGTTGAGCCCGAGCCGCTCGCGCAGCGCCTCGCGCTGCTCGGGGGTCGTCTCGACGCCGACCATCTGGTTGACCGGATCGCCGACGAAGCGGAACAACGTGAAAGAGATCAGCGCCACGACCAGCATGACCAGAATGGCCTGCAGCAGACGCCGTATGGAAAAGGCGAGCATGTTGCCTCGATGATGCGAGAGCGGAATCGACCGGCCCGGCGGAGCGTCCGCCGGGCCGGTTGCGGTGAAGGAGGTCCGCTTACTTCTTGGTGACCCAGCGGAAGTGGAACTGGTTGTCCGCGCGCTGCGTCAGCTCGACGTTGGAGGCCACGCCCCAGGCAAGACCCTGCTGGTGAAGCGGAATGTGCGAGACCTCGTCGTGCAGGATGGTGAAGGCCTGCGCGATCAGCTCGTCACGCTTCGTCGGGTCGTTTTCCTCAAGCACCTTGGCTGCGAGGGCGTCGACCTCCGGGCTGCAGTAGCCGCCGAGGTTGAACGGCCCGCCGGCGCCCTTGTCGTCGCGGCAGCCGGTGATGTTGTGCAGCACGTTCCAGCTGTCGAAGGATCCCGGGGTCCAGCCGAGCAGGTAGAACGAGGTGTCATAGCCGCCCGAGGCCAGAACCTTGGCGAAATACTGCGCCTTGGGCTGGGCGTTGAGATCGACCTTGACGTTGATGCGCGCCAGGAAGGCGGCAATCGTCTGGCAGATCGCCTCGTCGTTGACATAGCGGTCGTTCGGGCAGTCCATGCCGACCGAGAAGCCGTCCGCATAGCCGGCTTCCGCCATCAGCGCCTTGGCCGCTTCCGGATCGTAGGGGTAGCGCTCGAACTCGTCGGAGCGCGAATAGAGGAACGGCGAGATCAGCAGCGCCGACGGCGTGGACAGGCCGCGCATCACCTTGTCGCGGATCGCGTCCATGTCGATGGCCTGGTAGAAGGCCTTGCGCACGCGCACGTCCTTGAAGGGGTTCTTGCCCTTGACGTCGGAGTAGAGCAGCTCGTCGCGCTTCTGGTCCATGCCGAGGAAGATCGTGCGCAGTTCCGGACCGGTCAGCGCCCGCGTGCCCTCGTTGTCGTTGACGCGCTTGATGTCCTGAACCGGCACCGGATAGACCATGTCCAGCTCGCCACTGAGCAGGGCCGCGATGCGGGTCGCATCCGAACCGATCGGGGTGAACTCGACCGTCTCGATGTTGCCGTCCGGCGTGTCCCACCAGTTTTCGTTGCGCTCGTAGACCGTCTTCACGCCGGCCTCGTGGCTCATGACCTTGTAGGGGCCGGTGCCATTGGCGTTGAGCGCCGCGTGATTCGGCGTCGTGTCGGAGGCGGAGGTCACGGCAACGGCGTCATTCGCCTCCGTCCACTCCTTGTCCATGATGTACCAGGTGTCCCATTCGTAGTGCAGGATGGGATTGGGCGCGGGCAGGATGAAGTCGACGGTGTGGTCGTCGACCTTGACCACCTTGACGTCGGCATTGATGCGCGTCTTCAGGTCGGAGCCTTCCGACCGCACTCGGTCGGCGGAGAAGACCACGTCGTCAGCGGTGAAATCGTTGCCGTTGTGGAACTTCACGCCCTTGCGCAGATAGAAGCGCCAGCGATTGGGTTCCATCACCTCCCAGCGTTCGGCCAGCGCCGGCTCGATCGCCAGGTCTCCGGCGCGACGGGTCAGGCCTTCATAGACGTTGCCGTGCGAGCCGAGCGTGAAGGTCTCGTTCAGCGTGTAGGGATCGAGCTGGTTCAGCGTTCCCTGGAATGCGTAGCGCAGAGTCTCGGCGTGAGCGGCCGTTCCCATCAGCGACGCGACAAGCGCAGCCGTGGCCAGTGGTTTGAAATATCGCATAGTCCCCTCTTGGCGTCTTTTGCGTTTTGGCAATCCCGACCGTCGCATCCGGTTCCGCTTATATGTGCTTTTACCGATGCGAGACCCCGGCCGGGAAACAGTCAAGCCAGCATTTGCTGTCTCTGGAATGCGCATCTAAGCAAGCTGGCGGGTGTCCGTCCAGCGTGCTCTCGATTATCCCTCGCTCATTGTTGCAATCAGGCGCGAGACGAAAGCTTCGCCGGCGTGCAACTGGGTGAGGTCGATGAATTCATCCGGCTGGTGCGCCTGGTCGATGGAGCCCGGGCCACAGACGATGGCCGACAGGCCGCGTGCCTGGAACTGGCCGGCCTCGGTTCCGTAGACGACCATATGTTCGCCGTTGTCGCCGGTCAGCCGCCGCGCCAGCGTTTCCGCCGCGCCGTCGTCCTCCGGCCGCAACGGCGGGACATGCGCCAGGCGCTCGACCGTCACGTCGGCCTCGGGGGTCACGCGTTTCATCTCCGGCAGGATGTGCTCGGCGATGTAGCGTTCCAGCCGCTCCTGCCACATGTCGATGGTCTCGTCCGGCAGGCTGCGGATATCGGTGACGAATTCGCAGTGCTTCGACACGATGTTGGCCGCCGTGCCGCCACGAACCATGCCGCAGTGAAGGGTGGTGAAGGGCGGGTCGAACGGCAGGCTCCGGTCCGCCGAATCACGGTTCTCGCGGGTGCGGTCGTCGAGCCAGGCGACGATTCGCGCGGCATTGGCGACCGCCGAGACCCCCCGGTCCCACTGGCTGGAATGCACCGAATGGCCGCGGACCGTGACCTTGAGAAGGCTGGTTCCCTTGTGGCCGGTGATCACCTTCATCATGCTGGGTTCGCCGATGATGGCGGTGGACGGACGGGGGCCGTCGCCGAGCATGTCGTCGATCATCGGCGGCGCGCCGAGGCAGCCGACCTCCTCGTCATAGGACAGCGCCAGGTGGATCGGGCGCTTCAGGTCGGCCTTCACCATGCCGGGAACGCCGGCGAGCATCAGGGCGGCAAAGCCCTTCATGTCGCAGGTGCCGCGTCCGTAGAGGCGGCCGTTCTCCTCATGCAGCGTGAAGGGATCGCGGCTCCAGTCCTGTCCCTCGACCGGCACGACGTCGGTATGGGCGGACAAGACGACGCCGCCGTCGATCCGCGGGCCGATGCAGGCATGGAGCGCAGCCTTGGTGCCGGTTTCGTCATAGACCCTGGTCGAGGCGACGCCATGGCCCGCCAGATAGTCCTCGGCAAAGGAAATCAGGTCGAGATTGCTGACGCTGGAAACGGTGGGAAAGGCCACGAGGCGGGCAAGCATGTCGCGGGCGGTCAAGGTTTCTGGCATGTCTGTGGTCCGTGTCATGAAGAAGGTCTGGCGGCGGGTGAAAGCGTGTCGGCAAGCGGCGAGGGCGGGTCGAGCGCATAGACGCGCAAGGGGTCCTTTCTGCCACGGATCGCGATCTCGCGCTCCCGGGTCGCGTCGCAGCTGTAGCCGGCGGCTGTCAGAACCGTGGTGGAGACGACAAGCGCATGGCCGAGTTCCTTGGAACTCGATTCAAGCCGGCTGGCCGTGTTGACGACGTCGCCGAGGGCGGTAATGCGCGCGTTGACGCCATTGGTGTCCAGCGCGCCGATGCGACCGAGGATCACCGCGCCGGCATGCAGGCCCATGCCGACGCGCAAGGGAGTATCGAGCTGTCCGGCGAGTTCGGCGTTGAGGTGTTCCATGCGTTCGGCGATCGCATTGGTGGCGGCAAGCGCATTGCGACAGCCGGCCTGCAACCCGTCGGTCATGCCGAAGATCGCCATCACGCCGTCGCCGATGAACTTGTCCACATATCCTCCACAGGCCTCGATCGCATGGGCGGTCTCGCCGAGATAGCGGTTCAGCAGGAACACCACGTCATAGGACAGGCGGTGTTCCGACAGGCCGGTGAAATCGCGCAGGTCGACAAAGAGGATCGCGGCCGGCTGCTCCACGCCCCACTGATAGGCGTCGCCGGCAAGGCCCGACACTTTCGCCGCGCCGCGCGCCGGCACCAGCGGCTGGACGTTCAGGGCCGATTGCGGGCGGATCTGGCACGCAAGGCGAATGGTCTCGTCGGCGCCGATGCGCGCGAGGATCTTCTGTTCGTTGGCCGCCGGCGGCGGCAGGGTTTCGGCTCCGACGAGAATGCGCGTGCGGCAGGTCGAGCAGCGCGCGCGCCCGCCGCAGACATCGGCATGGGGAATGCCGTTCATCCGGCTGATCTCCAGCAGGGTCGGTCCGGCCGGGGCGCGGACCTTGCGGTCGCCGGGATAGGTGATCTCGATGGTCTCCACGAAGCGACGGCGCAGGATGCGCAGGGCGACAATGGTCACCGCCAATCCGGCAAGGCCGTAAAACCCCCACTTCAGCCACAGGATCAGGGGATCGGACCAGGCGATCATCTCGGCCGTGAGCGGGAAGGGAACGTTTTGCGTCAGCTTCAGCCGGCGCGCGGCATCGATCCAGCCCCAGGAGGCCAGCACCGGCACGAGGAAGGCGACCGAAAGCAGCACGGGAAACCAGCGGCGGTAGCCCTGCCTGACCCTGAGCCAGAAATGCAGGCCGATCATGCCGTGCGTCCATACAAGCAGCATCAGGAGGGTCTGGTTGACGACGAGGCCCGGCCACAAGATCGAGAGGACGTTGCGATAGGTGTCGTCATAGCCGAAACGGGCGGCGAGCCCGCCGGTGCCGATGGCGTGGGGGATCAGCAGGACGGGAATCGACAGCCCGAGAAGGAGTTGCGCCCATTGCCAGGCCGACAGGCGCAAGGTCCGCCGCCGGCCGGTTTTCCACAGGGTGAGGGAGACATGGGTGAGAAGGCTGGCGAGCAGCAGCGCCTCGCCGGGAGCGCTGCGCCAGACGGCGAGGAACACCAGCCGGCCCGCTTCCATGGCATCGAGCGACCAGATGCCCAGCATGTGGTTGAGGAAATGGGTGAAGGCGAAAGTGAGCAGCACCAGCCCGCTCGCCAGCCGCAGGTTCTGGCGCAGTCCCGCGCCGCTGTCGGCCTTGCGCTGTTTTCTTGCTGCCATTGCCAAATGCCCTCGTCTGGTGTCCCATCGCACGGCGTTCGCCGTCCCCGCTCGCCCCTTTTGCCGGGCGTCGCGGCCACGCCTGATGTCGACGTCAAGATCCCGGGACCCTGCAATGACTGTCACGCTCTACGGTATAGCGAATTGCGACAAGGTGAAGAGCGCCCGTCGCTTTCTCGACGAAAATGGCATCGCCTACGTCTTCCACGACTACCGCAAGGCCGGCGTCGACGCCGCCCTGCTGGAGCGGTTTCTGGAGGCCTTCGACTGGCAGGCGCTGGTGAACACGCGCGGCACCACCTGGCGCAAGCTCGACGAGGCGACGCGCGAGCGCGTCACCGATGCGGCATCGGCCGTCGCGGTGCTGGTCGACAACCCTTCCGCGATCAAGCGTCCGATCCTGGAGGCCGGTCACCAGTGGCTGATCGGCTTCGACGAGGCGTCCTGGCGCACGCTGACCTGATCCCTCAGTTCTCCGGCGTCCACAGACGGGCCATGTCGAAGGCGTGAATGTCCTTCAAGAGTTCGACGAAGCCGCGCGCGGCATGATCGAGCGAGGCCTCGCCCTTGGCGCTGGTGGCGGCGGCGGCATTGCCGACGGCACCGCCCGGATTGAGGTCCTGCGCCTTCCAGCCGAATTGCGCCGGGCCGTGGCCGCGCAGGTGCTTGAACTCCTCGATGAAGTCGAGCTGGGTGGAGCGGAAATCCTGCGCCTTGTCCATCTTCACGAGGTCGGGGCGCAGATAGAGCATGATCGAGGTCTCGATGTCGCCGCCGTGGATGCCGTAGGTGAATTCTTCCGGCGGAAAGACGCCGTGCGGCTGGCCGAATCTGGCCCAGCCGGTCGCGGTCACCAGCATGTCGTGTTTCACCCGCAGCTCGCGGGCGACGATGTCGATGATCGGCACGTTGCCGCCATGCGAGGTGACGAGCACGAGCTTGCGCACGCCGGCGCGATGCACGCTTTCGCCGATCTCCTCCCAGGCGCGGGTCACCGTGTCCCAGGACTGGGTCAGCGTTCCGGGCGAGGAGATGTGTTCGTTCGACTTGCCGACCGCCTGCACCGGCAGGAAGGTCGCCGGAAGATCGGGCGGCAGCAGTTCCAGCACGCGCGAAATCTGGCCTTCCGCGATGCAGGTGTCGGTGAAGACCGGCAGATGCGGTCCGTGCTGCTCGATGGCGGCGACGGGCAGCACGGCGATCCACGACGACGTGTCGTTTTCCGCGAAATCATATGCGGTCATCTCGTGCCAGAAGCGGCGGGGAAGTTCTGTCATGACGGCCTCATGAAACGGATATGGGGTGGGGATGCGGCACGGCGCATTGTCGTATGCCGACCATAGCGCGCAAGCCGGGCAGCGTCATCGTCGCGCGTCTCCGTGCCTGCCCGCGAAACGGTCCGCCGCCTTACAGGGCTTCCAGGAAACGCTTGGCGGCGGCGCCATGTTCGGCGCGCAGCTTTTCGACGTCGATGTTGACCGGATCGCCGTCGACCACGGTCCATTCGCCGCCGACCATCACCCGGTCGGCGCTATGCGCGCCGCACAGGATAAGGGCGGCCAGCGGATCGCCGGAGCCGGAAAAGCGCAGTTCGTCGAGCGTGTACATGGCAAGGTCGGCCTGCTTGCCGATGGCGATGGCACCGAGATCGTCGCGGCCGAGGCAGCGGGCGGAGCCTTCGGTCGCCCAGCGGTAGGTGTCGTGATGGGTCACGCTCGCCGCATCATAGGTGAGGCGGTTGATCATCAGCGCGTGGCGCAGGCCTTCCATCAGGTTGGAATTGTCGTTGGAGGCGGAGCCGTCGACGCCGAGCCCGACCGGGCAGCCGGCGGCTTCCAGCTCCTTGGTGCGGCACTGGCCGGAGGCGAGCACCATGTTGGAGGTCGGGCAATGGCACACGCCGACGCAGGCATGGCCGAGCCGCTTGATCTCGTCGTCGTTGAAATGGATGCCGTGGGCCAGCCAGACGCGGTCGTTCAGCCAGCCGCAATCCTCCAGATAGTCGACCGGCCGGCACTGGAAGTGGTGCAGGCAGTAGTCGTCCTCGTCGATGGTCTCGCCGAGGTGGGTGTGCAGGCGGCAGTCGAACCGTTCGGCGAGCGCCACGCTCTCGCGCATCAGCCGCTTGGTCACGGTGAAGGGCGCGCAGGGCGCCAGCGCCACCTGTATGCGCGCGCCCTCGCGGGTGTCGTGGTAGCGCGACAGCACCCGCTCGCAGTCGGCGAGAATGGTGTCCTCGTCCTGCACCACGCTGTCGGGCGGCAGGCCGCCGTCCTTCTGGCTGAGGTTCATGGAGCCGCGCGTCACCGTCATGCGGATGCCGAGCCGTGTCGCCTCCTCCACCTGGATGTCGATGGCGCTCTCAAGCCCGTCGGGGAAAAGATAGTGATGGTCGGAGGCGGCGGTGCAGCCCGAGATCATCAGTTCGGTCAAGGCCAGCCGCGTGCCCATCCGGAAGGTCTCCGGCGTCACGTTCTTCGCCCAGATCGGATAGAGCGACTGCAGCCAGGGAAACAGCTCCTTGTTGATCGCGCTCGGATGGGCGCGCGTCAGCGTCTGGAAGAAGTGATGGTGGGTGTTGATCAGCCCCGGGATCACCACGTGGCGCGATGCGTCGAAGGTGGCGTCGACCGGGGTTTCGGGCTGCCCGCCGGCGGGGATGCATTCCACGATCCTGCCGCCCTCGACGACGATGCCGCCTTCCGCGTTGTCCGCGAGGATGGCGAGCGGGGTCTTGATCCATTTGCGCATGCGGGTTCGTCCTGTCGTCTTGTCGACCTGCAGGCTTGGATAGCGATCCCGACGACCGCCCGAGTTCCAGACAGGGAGTTGAGCCTCGCGGCATGCCGCCATGCCGCATCCGTGAAACTAGCATCGCGAAACCGATCCCGGCAACGGCCGGCGCGAGGTGCTCCGCCGCAG
>PARB01000008.1 GCA_002709505.1 Paracoccaceae bacterium
TGCACCAGCGCCTCTTCCGCGCCGTGGGTCACCCAGACCTCGCCCGCGCCCGTCTCCTTGATCGTGGCGCGCAGATCGTCCCAGTCCGCGTGGTCGGAGATCACCAGCGGCAGCTCCGCCCCGCGCTGGCGCGCCCGCGCCCTGACCCGGACCCAGCCGCTGGCAATCGCGGTGACCGGATCGCCGAAGCGCCGGGCCCAGCGGTCGGCCAGCTGACCCGGCGGGCACAGCACCACCTCGCCCGCCAGTTCCTTGGAGCGCCGCCCGACTGTCTCCAGCGGCCCGAGGTCCACGCCTTCGGCTTCGTAGAGGCGGCAGAGCTTTTCCAGCGCGCCATGCAGATAGATCGTGCGGTCGTATCCGGCGGCACGCAATTCCGCAATCACCCGCTGCGCCTTTCCAAGGGCATAGGCACCGACCAGATGGGTACGGCCCGCGAATGTCTGCAAGGAGGCGAGCAGTTTCGCGATCTCGTCGCGCGCCTCGGGATGGCGAAACACCGGCAGGCCGAAGGTCGCCTCGGTGATAAAGACGTCGCAGGCAACCGGCTCGAAGGGGGCGCAGGTCGGATCCGCCTGGCGCTTGTAGTCGCCGGAGACAACAACGCGCGTCGCCCCGCGCTCCAGCCGGATCTGCATGGACCCGAGCACATGGCCGGCCGGATGGAACGACACAAGCACCCCGTTGATGTCGAGCGTCTCGCCGACGTCCGCGCGCTGGCGCATGCCGGTGAAGCCCTCGCCATAGCGCACGGCCATGATCTTCAGCGTCTCGTCGGAGGCCAGCACCGCGCCATGGCCGGCGCGCGCATGATCGGCGTGGCCATGGGTGATCAGCGCGCGCTCGACGGGGCGCGTCGGATCGATGTGAAAGCCGCCTTGCGGGCAGTAAAGTCCCTCATCGGTGAGGGTGAGCAGATCGGCGCCAAGGGTCATCACCGGCAATGTAGGGTCGCACCTCGCGAATTGGAATGGAGGACGCGCAGGCCGCTCGACGCCGGCGGCGCGAGGCACTATCTGTGAGCGCCATGGATGCCGCCGGCCCGCCTCTTCTTCCCCCGGAGTTCCAGCGCTGGTTCGAAAGCCGGGGCTGGCAGGCGCGCGCGCATCAGCTGGACCTGCTCGAGGTTGCCCGCAACCGGCGCTCCGCGCTGCTGATCGCGCCGACGGGCGCCGGCAAGACGCTCGCAGGCTTCCTGCCGAGCCTGACGGACCTGGCGGCGACGCCACGCGCCAAGCCAGGGGCTGCCGGAAGCCGGCGCGGGGTGCATACGCTCTACATCTCGCCGCTGAAGGCGCTTGCCGTCGACATCGCCCGCAACCTCGAGGCGCCCGTCGAGGGCATCGGCCTCGACATCCGCATCGAGACGCGCACCGGCGACACGCCCTCGCACAAGCGCCAGCGCCAGAAGAAGATCCCGCCCGACATCCTGCTGACGACACCGGAGCAGATCGCCCTTCTCCTGTCCGATGCGCAGGGGCGCGAGATGCTCACCGGCGTGAAGACCGTGATCCTCGACGAGTTGCATGCGCTGGTCACCTCCAAGCGCGGCGACCTGCTGGCGCTGGGCCTCGCCGCCCTGCGGCGGCTGTCGCCGCAGCTCAGGACCATCGGCCTGTCGGCGACCGTGGCCGAGCCGGACGACCTGCGTGCCTATCTGGTCGAACAGACCGGCGACGAACCGGACAGGGAGGCGCGCAATCTCGCCGATCTCGTCACGGTTTCGGGCGGTGCCGCGCCCGACATCACCATTCTCGACACCGACGAGCGGCTGCCCTGGTCCGGCCATTCGGCCCGGCATGCGGTCCCGGACATCTACGAGATCATCCGCAAGCACCGCACCAGCCTCGTCTTCGTCAACACCCGCTCGCAGGCCGAGGCGCTGTTTCAGGCGCTGTGGCATGTCAACGACGAGAACCTGCCGATCGCGCTGCACCACGGCTCGCTTGATGTGGGCCAGCGGCGCAAGGTGGAAGCCGCGATGGCGGCGGGCGCCCTTCGTGCCATCGTCTGCACCTCCTCGCTCGATCTCGGCATCGACTGGGGCGACGTCGACCTCGTCGTCAATGTCGGCGCGCCCAAGGGCGCGAGCCGCCTGGCGCAGCGCATCGGCCGTTCGAACCACCGCATGGACGAGCCGTCGCGGGCCATTCTGGTGCCGGCCAACCGCTTCGAGGTGATGGAGTGCCAGGCAGCGCTTGCCGCCTCGCGCGCCGGCGAGCAGGACACGCCCCCCTTGCGCACGGGCGCGCTCGACGTTCTCGCCCAGCACATCCTCGGCGTCGCCTGCGCGGGACCGTTTCTGCCCGACGCGCTGTTCGACGAGATCCGCACGGCCGAGCCCTACCGCCACCTGACACGGCGCGACTTCGACCGTACCGTCGCCTTCGTGGCGACCGGCGGCTACGCGCTTCGCACCTACGAGCGCTACGCCCGGCTGAAGGACGACGGCGACGGCCGGTTGCGGCTCGCCCACCCCTCCTTCGCCCAGCAGTACCGGCTGAACGTCGGCACCATCGTCGAGGCGCCGATGCTGAAGGTCCGGCTGGTGCGCTCCAAGGCCGAAGGCCGGCGCACGCCGGTGGGGCGCGGCGGACGCATGCTCGGCGAGATCGAGGAATGGTTCGTCGACCAGCTCATTCCCGGGGACACGTTCCTTTTCGCCGGCGAAATCCTGCGGTTCGAGGCGATCCGGGAAAACGAGGTCTATGTCTCGCGCGCCCGTGCCCAGGCGCCTAAAGTCCCGTCCTATCAGGGCGGCAAGTTTCCGCTCTCCACCTATCTGGCGGCGAGCGTGCGCGCGATGCTGGCCGATCCCGCGAGCTGGTCCCGGCTGCCCGGTCAGGTGCGCGACTGGCTTGAGCTCCAGCGGCTCCATTCCGCGCTGCCAAGGGCCGACGGCCTGCTGGTCGAAACCTTCCCGCGCGCCAACAAGCATTATCTCGTCTGTTATCCCTTCGACGGGCGGCTGGCGCATCAGACGCTGGGCATGCTGCTGACCCGGCGGCTGGAGCGCCTTGGCGCGCGGCCGCTCGGCTTCGTCGCCAACGACTATGCGCTCGCCGTTTGGGGGATGTCGGACCTCGGCGCGATGATCGCCGAGGGCCGGTTGTCCCTGGACGGCCTGTTCGACGAGGACATGCTGGGCGACGACCTCGACGCCTGGCTGGCGGAATCGAGCCTGATGAAGCGCACCTTCCGCACCTGCGCTGTGATCGCCGGGCTGATCGAGCGCCGCCATCCCGGCAAGGAGAAAAGCGGCCGGCAGGTCACCGTCTCGGCGGATCTGATCTACGACGTGCTGCGCCGTCACGAGCCGGATCACATCCTTCTGGAGGCGACCTGGCAGGATGCGGCGCAAGGACTTCTGGATATCTCCAGATTGGGCGAACTTCTGCGCCGAATTCAGGGCCGAATCGCGCATACTGCGCTCGATCGGGTGTCTCCGCTCGCCGTTCCGGTGATGCTGGAAATCGGCAAGGAGCCCGTGTTCGGCGCCGCGCAGGAAGCCCTGCTCGGCGAGGCCGCCGACGATCTTGTCAGGGAGGCAATGGGGTGAGTCCCTTCACCGCGCAGCAACCGGTCCGGCGCTTTGCGCCCGTGTGCCACGACATCTCGCTTGCGGGCGAGCTTGTCGGTCTCCACGACAGCGGCGCGCTGTGGTGGCCGGACGAGGACACGCTCGTCGTCTCCGACCTGCATTTCGAAAAAGGCTCCAGCTACGCCCGCCGCGGCGTCATGCTGCCGCCCTATGACACCGCCGCGACGCTGGAAAAACTCGCCGGGGTCATCGATGCCTTCGATCCGAGCCGCGTGATCGCGCTCGGCGACAGTTTTCACGACACAAACGGGTCGGACCGCCTGCCGGCGACCTATCGCGCCATGCTGACCACGCTGCAGCTCGGGCGCGAATGGATCTGGATCACCGGCAATCACGATCCGGTCGCGCCGGTGTCGCTGTGCGGCGAGACCATGGAAGAGGTCCGGCTCGCCGGCCTCGTCTTCCGGCACGAGCCGGAGGAGGATGCCGCTCCCGGCGAGGTCTGCGGCCATCTTCATCCGGCCGCCCGCATCCGCCGCTACGGGCGCAGCGTGCGCCGGCCCTGTTTCGCCACGGACGGACAGCGCATGGTGCTGCCGGCCTTCGGCGTGCTGACGGGCGGTCTCAACGTTCTGGACGAGGCCTGGTCGGGCCTGTTTCCGCCGCGCGGCTTTTCGGTCTTCATGCTGGGCGAAGGCCGGCTCTATCCCTTCACGGCGAGCCGCCTCGTCGCCGACTGAGCGGCTGCACCGTCACGCGCGCCATCAGCGTGCAAGCAGGATGAGCAGGCTTCCGGCGGCGACCAGAAGGCTTGCGACCACCACCACCGTCAGCCGGCGCCGAAGCCTCACGTACCACTGCGGCAGCGTGCCCTTTTCCCCCGCATGAAGATCCCAGCCGCCTTGCAGCAGGAAGCCGCAGGCGAGCATCAGCAGCCCCCAGCTCGGCGGAAGAAGCACGGCGACCCAGCCGCCGAGGGACGGCATCACCGACCAGCCGAAGACGCCCGCCTCGGCGCGCGCGCTCGCCACCGCGATCCCCCAGCGCACCCCGCCCAGGAACGACAGGATGACCGCGCCGTACACGATCAGCGCCAGCGTCGCAAAGGCCGCGAACTGCGCGTCCACAAGGCGAAACGCCGCCGCCGTCAGATAGAGCGCGCCGGCGAGAAACGGCAGCAGTCCGGCATAGCCGAGCAGCCGCGACAACCGCGGCGCGGGGCGTTTCTCGACGGCGGAGTCGGCAGACTGGAACGTCACGGGACCACCACGTGTCTTTCGCGTTGCTTCTCCTGACGGTACGCCTCAATCGCGCCGGAAGATCACTCCCGCGAGCCAACCGGTGAAAATCGCGAGCGCGACGGCCAGCAGGCCGTAGAGCGCGGAATATTCATAGGCCAGGCGATAGGTGAACTGCTCGAAGCCGGACTTGGCGATGGTGAGCGGCTGTTCGGCCTGCGCCAGCAGAGCTCCGCCGCGCAACAGATAGGTCGACACGGTGTATTCGCCCACCGGCACATTGGCCGGCAGCGACACCGATGTCCTGAACAGCGAATCGCTCAGGAATTCGATGCTGTCGGTCTGTTCCTGGTAGAGGCCATTCTGCACCCTCAGGCGCAGGAACGCCTGGCGGAAATTGTCCCGGTCGCCGATCGGCACATCGGAGGCGATCGCGATCGGCAGATTGAGGTTGCGCAGGCCGATGCGATGGCGCTCCAGCACGGTGCGCGAGGCCATTTCGTGGGGCGCGCGCGTGGTGTGCACGGCCAGGAAACTCGGCACCCGCTCGAAGGTCTCGGAATCGCGGTTGACCCAGATCCCCATGAAGCGGCCCTTGCGCCGGGTGGTGACCACCTGCTCCGGCCCCGACACCACCACGGCAAGGTCGTAGGGCTCGGGCCGCGCGACGGTCAGCGCATCGCGGGCGATCTCGCCGAAGACGACGATGCGCGTGCCGGTGAAATTGGATTCGATGTTCACCCGGTCGGCGGAAAGCGCTGCGATCAGGTTTTCCGCACGCGCCGCCGGTGCCGCGGCCAGGAGGCAGCCGAGACCGAGGAGAACGATCGCTTGCCGCAAAGGTCGTCTCATCGGCGCACCTCCGCGATCGCAGCGGAGACCGAAAACAGCTCGTCGGGCTGAAGCACGAGGTTGACGGCGAAACGGACGCCGACCGACAGCACGAGAAGCGCGAGCAGCAGGCGCAACTGGTCGCCGCGCAGCTTCTGGCCCATGCGCGCGCCGAACTGGGCGCCGATCACGCCGCCGATCATCAGCGCGAGCGCCAGCACGATGTCGACCGACTGGGTCGACATGGCATGCAGGAAGGTCGCCGCCGCCATGGTGAACAGGATCTGCAACAGCGAGGTGCCGATCACGATGTTGGTCGGCACGCGCAGGAGATAGATCAGCGCCGGCACCATCATGAACCCGCCGCCGATGCCGAGAATACTGCCGAGAAAGCCGATGACGCCGCCGAGAAAGATGATCGGAATCACGCTGACATAGAGGCGCGACTGGCGAAACCGCATCTTGAAGGGCAGACCGTGCACCCAGTTGTGCCGTCCGGGCTGGCGCGCGGCGACGCGCGCGCCGCTCCTGCGCCGCGCCATCGAGCGCAGCGATTCAAACAGCATCAGCCCGCCAATCGCGCTCAGGAACGTCACATAGGATAGCGAGATCACCAGGTCGAGCTGGCCGAGCGTGCGCAGGAGGTCGAACAGCCAGACGCCGATGGCCGAGCCGATGACACCGCCGACCAGCAGCATGCCGGCGAGCTTGAAATCGATCATCTTGCGTCGCCAGTAGGCGACCACGCCGGAGGCGGAGGAGGCCACCACCTGCGTCGTCACCGTCGCGACGGAAACCGCCGGCGGAATCCCGGAAAAGATCAGCAAGGGGGTCAGCAGGAAGCCGCCGCCGATCCCGAACAGGCCGGAGAGGAAGCCGACCGCTCCTCCCATTCCGAACAACATGAACATGTTGACGGGCAACTCGGCGATGGGCAGATAGATTTGCACGTCACACCGGCGACTGGGCCGCTCGCTTGCCCGGGCGGCATGTTGGAGATGAGGCGGCACACGGTCGACCAGCTTGTCGACCCCTGGGCGCGCCACCGAGATGGTCTGGCGGCAGCGCCTTTCGTCCGATAAAGCGCGCTTGTGACAGGCGTGTCAACGTCGCACGCCCCGTGCCCCATTGAAAACCGCCGCGAACGCTCCGATCCGGCGTCTTTCCGGTCAGATCGACTGGCCGGACAGCGCCTTGAGCAGATCGGCGCTGATCTTGCCCGTGACCGGCAGGCCGGACGCCTCCTCGAAGGCCCGGACCGCGTCGCGCGTCCGGTTGCCGACCTGACCGTCCGGCGCACCGGGGTCGAAACCGCGCTTGGCCAGAAGCTTCTGCGCCAGCATGACCATGTCCCTCGGATCGCCCGAATAGGTCGCCCGCGACACGGTATCGGCCGGCGCCGACCAGGACGGCTTCAGCTCGACCTCGTTAGCGGCGGCGGAGCGCGGCGCTTCCTTCCAGTTGGCGACGGCAAGGCGGGCTTCGGCCAGCTCTTCCTTCGACAGCATGTTCGCCAGTTCGTCGCGCTTGTTCGCGGCATCGCCGTCGCCCTGGGCGGCGGCAAGCGCGAACCACTTGTAGCTTTCCACGAGGTTCTTCTCGAGACCGAGACCGCGCGCATAGAGAATGCCGAGGTTGTACTGGCTGTCGGCCAGGCCGAAGTTGGCCGCCTTCTTGAACCAGAAGGCCGCTTCGCGGAATTCCGGATTGCCGGAAATCCCTTCCGCGTAGAGCACCGCGAGATTGTGGGACGCCTTGGCATTGCCCTGTTTCGCCGCAAGCGCGTACCAGTCGCGGGCCGCTTCGAGGTCGCGCTCCACGCCGCGGCCCTTTTCGTAGAGCGAGCCGAGACGATATTGCGCCGGGGCAAGACCGGCCTGCGAAGCCTTCTCGTAATAATGCGCCGCCTTCTGCAGGTCGGGCGTCACGCCCGTGCCTTCCGTATAGCGGGCCGCAATGGCAAAGAGCGCCTCCGGGTTGCCCTGGGCTGCGGCCTGGCGCAGCGACAGCGAACCGACTTCCTCCGGAATGGCGGCCAGTGCGTTGCCATCCGCGCCGGTCATCGCAGCGCTGCCGGCGGTGTCGGACTGCGCGGGCGCATCCATGCCGGTGACGCTTGCCGGGGTCTGGAACGGCGTCTGGAACTGGGCGGCCGGAATGTTGCCGGGCTGGGCGGAAAAGCCGTTTTGCACATTTGCCGGCGGCGCAAAGGCCATGTTTGGCGGGACGTCGCCGGCGGCCGGAGCCTCGGTGCCGGGCCCGGTCGCCACTGCACCGGTATCGCCCGTTTCCGTTTGCGGTTCCGTTGCCGACGGCATCGGCGGTCGCGAGGCGGAGATCGCGGCGAAGTTTTCCTGTGCCTTGGGCAGGGTTGCGCTGACGGCCGGGTCCATGCGCTCGGGCGCAGCGGATGCCGAGGCCTGCTGGACAGGCTCCTGTGCGTCCGGGGTATCCACCGGCTGCTCGATCGCCGCCGGCGTTTCCACCGCGGCAATGTCGCTCGAGGACGGCGTGACCTGCTTGAAGATCTGAAGCGCGCCGATGGCGATCACCACCGCGGCTGCAGCCAGCAGCACGGCCCGGCGTCCGCCGCTGGAAAACAGCGATCCCTTGCCCTTCGCTTCGCTCAGCTCCTGCGGATCGGGCTCGCCGGGGCGCCCTTCGGCGCGCAGCTCGGGCGCTGCCATTTCCGGCAGTTCCGCCTTGCCGCGGCGGCTGCGCGGGCCGTCGCGACGGTCCTGGGCTCCTGCCGCCGGTGCGGCGGCTGCGGGTCCGGCCGCATCGGACGCCTTGCGCTTTCCAGGCAGACGCGCGCGCAGCCAGCCGGCGGCCGTGGCTGTCTTGCCGCCCTCGGCGGCCGCGTCGTCGCGGGCCTTGCCACCCAGAAGACTGCGCGGAGTGTTCTGGTCCTGAACCTCGGCGGCGGCCGCCTGGGCGGCCCGGCGCGCGGCGGCGATGAAATCGGCCTTGCGGTCGCGCGGATCGCCCTGCGCGGCAGCCGGAGCGGCGGCCCGCTGGGGCTGCGGTCGGGCCTGGGCGCCTGCGGCCGGAGCCTTCTGGCGGGGCGGGCTTGCCTTGGCAACGGCAGCCCCCGCCTGCGCGCGCGGATCGAGCCGGATCTGCGGCTGCTGGCGCGGCGCCGGCTTGCCGGATCCCGGCTCGAGCGGGCGGTCGTCTTCCACCGAGCCGATGTCGTCGCCCGCGCCAAGGGCACCGGTCTCCAGCGACATCAACCGCTTGTTGATCGAGGCCATCACGTCCTGGACGCTGTCCATCGATTCCCGCGTGCGCCGCTCGGAACTGGTGGCCGCGTCGAGCAACCGGTCGAGATCGCCGCGCAATGCATCGGCCACTTCACCGCCGGCGCTGCCATTGGCACTGATCAGCGACTGCAGGTCGCCAAGGCGCGAGAACCCGTGTTCGGCGGCATCGAGCTTTTCGGCAAGCGCTGCGATCTTGTCTTCGATCAGCGAGAGCGCCGCACCGTCGTCGGCCGACGAGCCGCGATTGACCGCTTCGGCAAGATCACGCAGCTGCGCTTCCAGCTGCGCCGTCGCCGGCGCGGAGGACAGGGATTCGCGAAGGGCGGCAATCTCGCGATGCAGCGCGGAGAGATCTTCGCCCCGCCCGCTCGTGCCGGCGTTCTCCATGCGTGTGTTGAGATCCGCAATGCCGCTTTCCAGCCGCGCCAGCAGGTCCGCCTCGATGGACGCCGCCTCGCCGCCGGCCTGCAACGTCACGCTGCCCGGACGGTCGAGGGCGTCGATCTTGCCGTCGATGGCGGCAAGCCGCTTTTCCAGCAGCGTGAAGGCCGCATCGTAGCTCGGCGGCATCTGCCGCGCGTTCTCGATGCGCTTCAGCCGGCCGGCGATCTCGCCAAGCTGCTCGTCGAGCCTGGGATCGGGGGCGGCGGCGCGTTCGGCCCGGTCGTCGGCCAGCATTCCGGCGATCTGCTCGAGCCGGTCGTTCAGGCGGTCCACCGCGCCGGCCTGGGGGGCGCGGGCTTCCATTGCCTCGAGCCGGCCCTCGATGGCGCGCTGGCCGTCGGCCAGCCGCTCGACCGCGTCGAAACGCACGGACAGTTCGGACAGGCGCTCGTCGATGCCGCCGACGAGGTCCTGCACGTCGATGCGTTCGACCATATCGCGCACGGCACGGATCTCGCCGCGCAAGGCCGCCACATCCTCGCCGCCGGAGCGGCGCACAAGCTCTTCCACCCGGTGGCCGATGTCGGCGACCCGGTCGTCGAGCGCGACCAGCTGGTCGGCACGCGGGACGATGCGGAAGGCGTCCTCGATCTCCATCAGCCGCTGGCCGAGGTCTTCCAGAAGGCGCGGCTCGGCCCGGTCGCGGGCCAGTTCGTCGAGACGCTGGACCAGATGGGCGTAGCCGCTTTCCAGCGACTTCAGCATGCCGTCGACATTGGACTGGCCGATCAGCGCGCGCAGATCGGCGATCTCGGCGCGCATCTCGCGCGACAGGCGAACGTCGGAGCGGTCGGTGCGCATGCGCTCCACCGCCTCCGACAGGCGCCGGATCTCGCCGCTTTCGCGTGCAGAGGGACGATGGCGTTCGCTGCGCAGCGTCTCAACCAGAACCGCACGCAGGTCCTGGATGTCGCGGCGCATGGTGGCCAGCGCCTCGTCGCGCGGATCATTGGCTTCGTCGATGCGGCGGGCGAGATCGTTGAACAGCGGGCGCAGTTCCTCGCCGAGACCGGAGGCACGGAACTCGGGCGCGCGGCGCGGTGCGGCACCAGCGGCGACAGCGCGCGGAGCCGCGTCATAATCGTCGTAGTCGTCGTGACCGTCGTATGCGGGATCGGCCGGGGCGTCCTCATAATAGGAAGGAACACGGCCACGCGGGCCGGCCTGCTGACCGTGACCGGCGCGCTCGGCGGCGCGATAGACAGGCTCGGACGCGGGGCGCGGTGCCTGGCGGGCCCGGCGCGCCGGGCGCGGCTCGTCCTCGTCCAGATCCTGCGCCTGGGCCGACTGGGACAGGTCCTCGACCCGGCGGTCGAGCCGGTCGAGCGCCCCGAGCACCGCCTCGATGCGGCTGGTGCGGGCGTCATCCACCGACGGCGATCCGGTATCGCGAGCGGGAGGCGGTGCGGAACGGGCGCGGGCGGCGGCGGCGCGGCGGGACTGGCGGTTTGGGGCGGCCTGCGGCGCGGCGTCATGACCTGCGGCGGGATCCATCAGCCGCTCCAGCGCGTCGGCCACCTCGCTCAGCTGTTCCTGCGCGCGGGCACGGCCCGGGTGGCCGGCGGGGGCGGAAGCCTGGGGCCCGTCACGCCAGGCGGGCGCCCGGTGATGCGGCTCGTACCACGCATCGTCGTGCCCTTCCGCGCTGTAGCGGGGGTCTGTGTCCGGCTGTGTGCCGCGGGGGGTGCGATAACGCGCTGTCCAGGACATGCTAGGGGCCTCTTCACCCGATACGGAGCGCCTCTCGACGCGCACAGTCTTCTCGTCCGATCCGCAAACCGCATGCCGCGCGCCGGACGACCTAGACTCAAACTCTCACCGGTTATGGTAAACACCTGGTTAAGCGCCAAAATTACATGGTTAACCAAAGATGAAGATAAACGGGGCCGGTCGCCTTGCCGCCCGGCATCAGGCGCAATGAACCTTGACGCTTACGTTTACGGAAGATATTCGGAAGCCTGAGGTTACGTAATGTCATGCGCCGCCCCCCGGCGGATGACGCAAGGCCGCGCCGCGCATTTGCGTCGGCGACCCGGCTCTTAAGGCAAGACAGGAATACGGCATGAGCGAAGCGCTTTCGGTCAACAACGACATCGTCGAGGCGGTCGCCGCCAAGGACGATTCGACCAAGAAGACGCTCTTCACCATCGGCGATCTCGCCAAGGAGTTCGGCGTCACGCTCCGCACGCTGCGCTTCTATGAGGACCGCGGCCTGATCAACCCGCGCCGCGACGGCATGAACCGGGTCTACACGCGCCGCGACCGGGCGCGCCTGAAACTGGTCCTGATGGGCAAGCGCGTCGGCTTCTCGCTGGCGGAAATCCGGGACATGCTGGACCTTTACGACTTGCGCGACGGCCAGGTGACGCAGCTGCGCGTGGCGTTGTCGCGCTTCCAGGGCCAGATCGACGTGCTCGTCGAACAGCGCCGCGACATCGACCAGGCGATCGAGGAACTCGGGCGCACCGTCGAGATCGTCGCCGGCATGCTCAAGCAGAAGGAAGGCGAGCCGGCGGAGTGATCCGCCCGTAGCCCTCCCTGGCGCCACGTCGCCCGCAATCCGACCCGCTCCGGCCCGTCCGGTCGCCTCCGCCGTACCGCGCGCGGGTCCGCTTTCGCGCGCCTTCCGACAACGTGCAAGACATCGGCCCGGACGGGGATAAACGCGACCGCCGCACGGGGATGCGTCGTCTCTCCGCCACCGGCACCCTTGCGACTTGTCCCCTCCCCTTGCAGGAGATGTCCCCGCCGTCGGGACATCGTCAATTTCTGCAGGACGAATGCAATTCGCATCAAATTCATCAATTTTCCGATCAACTTTGCCGCGTTTTGCAACAAATTCGGCAAACTTCAACGAAAATAAGCGCATGCTGCCGCAAGGACACGTCTTGCTCCGACGCGGACGCCGGACTATAAACGGCTCAAGGTGACGTTTACGGAAACGTCAGGTGAGAGCCCGCCCGTCGGGCCGCGACCGAGATCGACAATTGGACCGGGAGGCAACGCCATGCCGAGCTACACAGCCCCAGTTAAGGATGTGACTTTCCTGCTCAACGACGTGCTGGACTTCCAGCGCCACGGCAACCTGCCGGGCTTCGGCGACGCGACGCCGGATCTCATCGAGGCGATCCTCGGCGAGGGCGCGCGCTTCTGCGAGGAAGTGCTGGCGCCGATCAACGTCTCCGGCGACCGCGAGGGCTGCACCCGCCACGACGACGGCTCGGTGACGACGCCGTCGGGCTTCAAGGAGGCCTATCGCACCTACACAGAGAACGGCTGGATCGCCCTGTCGATGCCGGAGGAATTCGGCGGCCAGGGCCTGCCGACGACCCTGAACACCATCATCCAGGAGTTCATGTCGGCGGCCAACCTCGCCTGGGGCATGTACCCCGGTCTGTCGCAAGGGGCTGCGGCCGCGCTCCTGGAGCATGCCTCGCAGGAGCAAAAGGAGCTTTATCTTCCGAAGTTTGCCTCGGGCGACTGGTCCGGCACCATGAACCTGACGGAGCCGCATTGCGGCACCGATCTCGGCCTGATCAAGACCAAGGCCGTGCCGCAGGCCGACGGCAGCTACAAGATCACCGGTCAGAAGATCTTCATTTCCGCCGGCGAGCACGACCTGACCTCCAACATCGTGCATCTGGTGCTCGCCCGCATCGAGGGCGCGCCGGAAGGCACCAAGGGCATCTCGCTGTTCGTGGCGCCGAAGTTCCTGCCCGACGCAAACGGCGAGCCGGGCGAGCGCAACGCCGTCTCCTGCGGCTCGCTTGAAGAAAAGATGGGCATTCACGGCAATGCCACCTGCGTCATGAACTACGACGGCGCGACGGGCTGGCTCGTCGGCGAAGAAAACCGCGGCCTCGCCGCCATGTTCGTGATGATGAACGAGGCCCGCCTTGCGGTCGGCGTCCAAGGTCTGGGGCAGTCGGAGGTCGCCTATCAAAACGCCGCCGCCTATGCGCGCGAACGCCTCCAGGGGCGGGCGCTCTCCGGACCGCAGAACCCGGGCGGCAAGGCCGATCCGATCATCGTGCATCCGGACGTGCGCCGCACGCTGATGTCGATCCGCGCCTTCAACGAAGCGGCACGCGCGCTGGTGCTCTGGACCGCGCTGCAATCCGACATCGCCCATCGCTCCGACGACGAGGCGGCCCGCCAGGCGGCCGACGACCACATGGGCCTGATGACGCCGGTGATCAAGGGCGTGCTGACGGATGTCGGCTTCGACAATGCGGTCGCGGCCCAGCAGATGCTCGGCGGTCACGGCTATATCGAGGAATGGGGCATGTCGCAGTTCGTGCGCGATGCCCGCATCGCCATGATCTACGAGGGCGCCAACGGCATCCAGGCGCTGGATCTCGTCGGCCGCAAGCTGCCCAAGAACGGCGGCCGCGCGGTGATGGCCTTCTTCAACGAGGTCGGCACCTTCCTCAAGGACAACAAGGACGAGGCGGCCCTCGCCCCGCTGCTCGGTCCGCTGAAGGCCGGTCTCGACGACCTGCAGACGGCGACCATGTGGTTCATGAACAACGCCATGGCGAAGCCCGACAACGCCGGCGCCGGCTCCACGGACTACATGCATCTCTTCGGCACGGTGGCGCTCGGCTACATGTGGGCACGCATGGCAAAGGCGGCCGCGGCCGCGCTTGCATCGGGCGAGGCGTCGGATGCAGCCTTCCTTGAAACCAAGCTGACCCTGGCGAAACACTTCATGGAACGCCACATGCCGGAGACGGCCCTGCGGCTTGCCCGCGTCTCCGCCGGCGCGGAGACGATCATGGGGCTCGACGCCGAAGCGTTTTGATCGCGTCCGCCAAAGGACGCACGACCGATACCGGAAAAGGGGCGCGCCGCAGACCGCCGCGACGCGCCCGCCACGTCAAGGGAGGAGACTTGCGTGACCGTGCTGAACATCGAGCCGCCAGCCTGGATGGACGACGAGCTGACCATGCTCGACGACGCCTTCACCCGCTTCCTGGAGCGCGAGATCGCGCCCGACTACGAAAGCTGGGTCGAGGCGGGCAGCGTCAGCCGGGAAGCCTGGAAGGCGACCGGCGCCGGCGGCTTCCTCTGTCCGGCGATGCCGGAGGAGTACGGTGCGGCCGGCGGCAGCTTCGCCCATGAATCGGTGATCATCCGCCGATTGGGGCTTGCCGGTTTCGATCACTTCGGCATCGCGCTGCATTCCGCCATCGTCGCTCCCTATATCGCGCATTACGGATCGGGCGAGCAGAAGGAGCGCTGGCTTCCCGGCCTCGTCTCCGGCGATCTGATCGGCGCCATCGCCATGACGGAGCCCGGCGCCGGCTCCGACCTGCAGGCGGTGCAAACAACGGCCGTGCGCGACGGCAACCACTATGTGATCAACGGCTCGAAGACCTTCATCACCAACGGCCAGCTCGCCAATCTGATCATCGTCGTCGCCAAGACCGATCCGAAGGCCGGCGCCAAGGGCGTCTCGCTCTTCGTGGTCGAGACGGACAAGGTCGAGGGCTTCCGTCGCGGCCGCAATCTCGACAAGCTCGGCTTCAAGGGCAACGACACCTCGGAGCTCTTCTTCGACAACGTGCGGGTGCCGGCCGATGCATTGCTGGGAAGCGAGGAAGGCCAGGGCTTCTACCAGCTGATGGAGCAGCTGCCGCAGGAACGTCTTCTCGTTGCCGTGCAGGCAATGGCGGCGGTGGAACGGGCGCTCGCGCTGACCCTCGACTACGTCAAGGAGCGCAAGGCCTTCGGCAAGCGGGTGCTCGACTTCCAGAACACCCAGTTCAAGCTGGCGGAACTGAAGACCGAAGCCACCATCGGGCAGGTCTTCGTCAACGACTGCATCGCCAAGCTCGTCGCCGGCAAGCTCGACACGGTGACCGCCTCGATGGCCAAATACTGGTGCACCGACCTTCAGATGAAGGTGATGGACGAGTGCCTCCAGTTCTTCGGCGGCTACGGCTACATGAGCGAATATCCGATTTCCCGCCTGTTCGCGGATGCCCGTGTGCAGCGCATCTACGCGGGAACCAACGAAATCATGAAGGTGCTGATCGCGCGCAGCCTCTAGGCGGCAACGCGCGGCGGACCACCCCAGGCTTTTTTACGGCAAGGAGGCTCTCATGGCCGACGCATTGATTTTCGATCACGTTCGCACGCCGCGCGGGCGCGGCAAGAAGGACGGCGCGCTCTACGAGGTGCCGGCGGTCCGGCTGGCGGCGCAGCCGCTTGAGGCCCTGCGCAACCGCAACGACCTCGACACGAAGCTGGTCGACGACGTTGTGCTCGGCTGCGTCGACCCCATCGGCGAGGCCGGCGGCGACATCGCCCGCGCCGCCGTTTTCGCCGCCGGCTATGACGCGGGCGTGCCCGGCGTGCAGATCAACCGCTTTTGCGCCTCGGGGCTCGATGCGGTGAACTTCGCCGCCTCCCAGGTGATGAGCGGCCAGCACGACCTGGTGATCGCCGGCGGCGCGGAATCGATGAGCCGCATCGGCATCGGCGCCAGCGGCGGCGCCTGGCCGGTCGACCCGCAGGTCGCCCTCCCCTCCTATTTCATGCCGCAGGGCGTGTCGGCCGACCTGATCGCGACGAAATACGGCTTCACCCGCGACGACGTCGACACCTATGCGGTGGAAAGCCAGCAGCGGGCCGCAAATGCCTGGAAGAACGGCTATTTCAGCCGCTCGGTCGTGCCGGTGCGCGACATCAACGGCCTGACCATCCTCGACCGGGACGAGCACATGCGGCCCGAGACCGACATGCAGTCGCTCGCCTCGCTCAATGCCTCCTTCGAGATGATGGGGTCGATGGGCGGCTTCGACGCCGTCGCGATCCAGGCCCATCCGGAGGTGGAGCGCATCCGCCATGTGCATCATGCCGGCAACTCGTCGGGCATCGTCGACGGCGCCGCCGCCGTGCTGATCGGCAACCGCAAGGCCGGCCGCAAGGCGGGACTGAAGCCGCGCGCGCGGATCAAGGCCTTCGCCAACATCGGCTCCGATCCGGCACTGATGCTGACCGGCCCGGTCGACGTCACGGAGAAACTGCTGGCCTCGGCGAAGATGAGCCTCAAGGACATCGATCTCTTCGAGATCAACGAGGCCTTCGCCTCGGTGGTGCTGCGCTACCGTCAGGCCTTCGATCTCGACCCGGCGGTCGTGAACGTCAACGGCGGGGCGATTGCCATGGGCCATCCGCTGGGCGCGACCGGCGCGATGATCCTCGGCACCGTGCTCGACGAGCTGGAGCGGCGCGACCTGAACACGGCGCTGGTGACGCTGTGCATCGGCGCCGGCATGGGCACGGCCACGATCATCGAGCGGGTGTGAGCAGAATGACGCCCCTCGCGTCAGACAGGCCGGCCGGTCGCCCGGGCGTTGTTTCAGGCGACCTGCACGCGCACCGCGTCGCCGACGGTCGGCAGGCTTGCGATGGCCGGACGCGCCAGATGGTATCCCTGCATGAGGGAGACGCCGGCGGCGCGCAGCACCGTAAGCTCGGCCTCGGTCTCGATCCCCTCTGCGAGAACGGCAATGTCAAGCTCGCGGCAGATGCCCATGATGCCGGCGACGATGGCCTGGCGCGCGGGGCTCGTGTCGATGCCGCGCACCAGCTCCATGTCGATCTTGATCAGGTCGGGCTGGAAGTTGGCCAGAAGCTTGAGGCCGGCGAAGCCGGCGCCGAAATCATCGATCGCCGTGATGAAGCCGCGGCGCTTGTATTCGGCGATGATGCCCTCGACGTGCTTCGTGTCGACCATCGGCTCGTTTTCGGTGAACTCGAACATGATGCGGTCGAGCGCGAAGCCGGTGCGGCCGGCGGCGAGCAAAGTGGTGCGAATGCAGGCGGCCGGATCGTAGACGGCGTTCGGCATGAAATTGATGGACAGCCGGGTGTCGTCGTCGGGAAACAGCCGGGCGGCCAGTTCGATCGCCTTCACCCGGCAGGCCTGGTCGAACCGATAGCGGTTTTCCGGCGTGACCCGCGACAGGACCGCCCCGGCGCCGGCGCCGTCGAGCCCGCGCACCAGGGCTTCATAGCCCCAGATGCGTCCCGACCCGAGATCCACGATCGGCTGAAATGCCATGGTGAAATCGAAATCAAGCCGGACGCCGTTTCGGCACCCGTCGCAATGATCTGTCATGAGCCGCCCAACAAGTCGTGTCCACCCCGGATTCAATTCAAGGAATTTATTCGCCGAGAATTGAGATTTTCTTACTCCGCCGCGGTTTATCAAAACGCGCGGCGCAGTGTTCTTCCGGCCGGAGAGTGAGGAGCCCAGCGATGCCAAAGATCGACATCGACGCAATCCCGCCCAAGACGACGACCATCTATCCCGAGCCCTTCGCCGCCCTCACCGAGGGACGCGCCAAACAGGCGCTCGGCAATGCCGGTGGCCTCACCCAATTCGGCGTCAACCTGACGCGGCTGAAGCCCGGCGCGATCTCCTCGCTGAAACACTGGCACGAGAAGGAGGACGAGTTCGTCTTCATCCTGGAGGGCGAGGCAGTGCTGGTGGAAGACGACACGGAAACGCCTCTTGTCGCCGGCGAGGCGGCCGCCTTCAAGGCGGGCAACGGCATTGCCCACCAGCTCGTGAACCGGTCCGCGCAGGACGTTGTCTATCTGGAAGTCGGCAGCCGCGCGGAAGAGGAACACGCGCGCTACGCCGATCACGACCTCGACTACCGGCGCGATGCCGCCGGCCACAGATTCACCCGCAAGGACGGAACGCCCTACTGAGCTCAGGAGGCCGACATGGCTTACACGAATTTCTCGATTGAAACGGACGCCGACGGTATCGCCCTGATCACCTGGGACATGCCGGGCAAGTCGATGAACGTCATCGACCTTACCGTGATGGACGAACTCGACGCGCTGATCGACGCGGTGGCCGGCGACGACAAGATCACCGGCGCGGTGATCACCTCCGGCAAGGACACCTTCTCCGGCGGCGCCGATCTCACCATGCTGGAGGGGCTGTTGCGTGACTATCACGCCCAGCGCGCGAAGGATCCGGAGGCCGCCGCCAGGCTGCTGTTCGACGGCTCGCGGCGCCTTTCGCAGATCTTCCGCAAGCTGGAAACCAGCGGCAAGCCCTTCGTCGCGGCGATCAACGGCACCTGCATGGGCGGGGCGACCGAGCTTGCGCTTGCCTGCCACGCCCGCATCGCCGCCGAGGGCGACGTCTTCAAGATGGCGTTGCCGGAGGTCAAGGTCGGGCTGTTTCCCGGTGCCGGCGGCACCCAGCGCGTGATGCGCATGGCCGACGCGCAACAGGGCCTGCAGTTCCTGCTGCAGGGCCGCACGCTGAACGCCGACAAGGCCAAGGGCCTCAAGCTCGTCGACGCGACTGCACCGGCGAAGAAGCTCGTCGCGGAGGCGCGCAAGATGCTGAAGACCGGCGTCGACCCGGTCAAACCCTGGGACAAGAAGGGCTTCAAGCTGCCGAACGGGCCGATCTACTCGCCCGCCGGCTTCCAGTTCTGGCCGGCCGCCAATGCGATCTACCGCCGCGAGACGCACGACAATTATCCGGGCGCGCGCGGCATCATGCAGTCGGTCTACGAAGGCCTGCAGATGCCGATGGATCAGGCGCTGACGGTGGAAAGCCGCTATTTCGCCCATGTGCTGCAGACGCCGGAAGCCGCCAGCATGATCCGCTCGCTCTTCGTCTCCATGCAGGAGCTGAACAAGGGCGCGCGCCGGCCGGAGGGCATCAAGCCCAACAAGATTAGGAAGGTCGGCATCCTGGGCGCGGGCTTCATGGGCGCGGGCATCGCCTATGTCTCTGCGCGCGCGGGCATCGACGTGGTACTGATCGACCGCGAGCAGGCTGCCGCCGACAAGGGCAAGGCGCATTCCGACGAACTGATGACCAAGGCGATCAAGCGCGGCAAGGCGCAGGAGGCCGACAAGGAAAAACTGCTTTCGCGGATTACGGCGACCATGGACTACGAACATCTCGCCGACTGCGATCTCGTCATCGAGGCGGTGTTCGAGGAGCGCGGCATCAAGAAGGCGGTGACCGAACAGGCGGAGGCTGTGTTGAAGTCACGCGCGATCTTCGCCTCCAACACTTCGACCCTGCCGATCACCTCGCTGGCGGAGGCCTCCAAGCGGCCGAAGAACTTCATCGGCATCCACTTCTTCTCGCCGGTCGACAAGATGATGCTGGTGGAAGTGATCCTCGGCAAGAAGACCGGCGAGCGGGCGCTCGCCATGGCGCTCGACTACATCAAGGCGATCAAGAAGACGCCGATTGTCGTCAATGACTCGCGCGGCTTCTACACCTCGCGCGTGGTGATGACCTACATCCGCGAGGGGCTGATGATGCTCGCCGACGGGGTGCCGGCGGCGATGATCGAGACGGCGGGCCGGATGGCCGGCATGCCGGTCGGGCCGCTGTCGCTCGGCGACGAGGTGGCGCTGGACCTGGCCTGGAAGATCGTCTCCGCCACCCGCAAGGACCTCGGCGTCAAATATGTCGAAGGCCCGCTCGACAACATCCTGGAAGAGATGGTGGTCAAGCGCGAGCGCTTCGGCCGCAAGAACGGCAAGGGCTTCTACGACTACCAGGGCCGCGAGAAGACCCTGTGGCCGGGCATTCCCGAGGTGGTCGGCAAGCCCAAGCCGGCGGACCACTTCAACGTCGAGGAGCCCAAGCAGCGCTTCCTGGTGATGCAGGCGCTGGAAACGGCGCGGATCTTCGAGGAAAACTGCCTGACGGACGTGCGCGAGGCGGATGTGGGCTCGATCCTCGGCTTCGGCTTCGCGCCCTTCACCGGCGGGACGATCTCCTACATCGACGGCATGGGCACGACCCGCTTCGTCGACATCTGCCGCAAGTTCACCAAGAAATGGGGACCGCGCTTCAAGGCCAACCGGCTGCTCCGCGAAATGGCAAAGACCGACGCGCGCTTCTACGACCGCTTTGCCCCGGATCGTCCGGCGGAGAAGGACGCGGCCTGAGGCTACTGACGAGCGCGAACAGAAAAGGGCGGCCCCGTGCCGCCCTTTGTCATCCGCTCAGGTGCCGGGGCAATGTCGTTGCCGCCGTTTCGGCGTCACTCCTTGCCGACGAGCAGCACCACCACGGCGCCGCCGGCATCGCGCAGCAACAGGCGCTTGTCCATCCCGTCAATCTCCACAGCCGCCGGAAAATAGCGCAGGAAGCGCTGCTCGAGATCTCCAGAAGGTCCGGCGCAGGCCATTTTCGTCGCCATCACGCGCTCGGAGACCGAGAGTGTGCGGCCGGATTGCTCCAGCGTCCCGCGCAGCCGGTTGCAGCCGGCGGAGGCGGCCCACAGACCGTGGCGGTCGATGACCACTTCAGTCTTGCGGGCAAGTGCCGCGTCCAGATCAACGAGCGCCCCGTTGGCGGTTGCAAGGGCTGCGATCCGCCATTCCCCGGCAATCGTCGGCTTGTCACCTTGCGCCGACAGCGTCCCGCCCATGCCCAGAAGGGCAAGAAGAACGGCAAAGAAGCGAAACGCACTGCTGCGGTATCCTGCAAGGGTCATGCGGGTAACGTGTCCTTGGACTTCTGTCATGCACATGGAGGCGGGATCGGGATAACACACCAATACGCCCCGTTTCTCAAGGGGTCTCCCAACCCAATACGGCATTAGGAAGGCCGTGCCGCCCGCCGCGTGAAAACGACGCGCCAAATCGGTTGGCCAATGCCGGTCGAGCCCCTACATTCGCACCATCTTCACCCCGGCGGCGCCTTTCGGGGACAGCCGGTTGCCCGACGCGGCACGGCACGGGGGCTCCGAGAGGCCCGTGGCGACCGGAAGCAGCTTTTTATCCGGCGACGAAAGCAAGGATACCCTTTGATGTCGAACCGCTCCCTCTCCCGCTTTCTCGGCGACAGCCCCGGACGGGTGCTGATCAAGCTGATCTTCCTGTCCTTCGTGGTCGGCGTGCTGCTGTCGGCGCTCAACCTGCATCCGCTCGACCTGTTCGACGGTCTGATCGACTTCATCCAGCGGCTTTGGAACATGGGTTTCGAGGCGCTGGGACGTCTCGGCAGCTACTTCGTGCTCGGCGCCGTCGTGGTCATCCCGGTGTGGGTGGTGCTCAGGCTCCTGAGCCTCGGCCGGCGCGACTAGCAGCCCCGCCGCTCAGGCGAATTCGGCCGCCACGCGGTGCAGCGTGGCGTGCCGGCGCGCCAGCCGGTCGATGTCGGTCAGATAGCCGCCGCCCAGCACGCCGGCGAGCGGAATGCCGGCGGCCCGCACGGTCCGGATGACGAAACGGTCGCGCGCCTCCAGTCCCTCGTCGGTGAGAGAGAGCCGCCCGAGCCTGTCGTCCTCATGCGGATCAACCCCGGCATTGAAGAACACGATGTCCGGCCGGTAGGACGCCAGCGCCTGCGGCAGGCTCGCGGCCAGCACCTCCAGATAGGCGTCGTCTCCCACGCCGTCCTCCAGCGCGATATCCAGCGTCGAGGCGACCTTGCGCACCGGGTAGTTGCGTCTTGCATGCACCGAGAGCGTGAAGACGGACGGGTCGTTGGTGAAAATCTCCGCCGTTCCGTCGCCCTGATGCACGTCGAGATCGACCACCATCGCACGGCGGATCGCACCGTCGGCGATCAAGAGCCGGATGGCCACCGCGACATCGTTGAACACGCAAAAGCCGGCGCCATGACGCTTGCGCGCATGATGGCTGCCGCCGGCGGTATTGCAGGCGATACCATGCTCCAGCGCGAGATTTGCCGTCAGCACCGTGCCGGCGGTGGCGCAGCGGGCGCGAAAGCCGACCGCCTCGCTCATCGGCAGGCCGATCTCCCGGGCGACATTTGCCGGCACATTCGCCGAGAACACCTGGTCGACATAGGCGCGCTCATGGGCAAGCGCCACCCATGCGGCCGGCGCCGGCGCCGGCCGGTGGAAGGTGCCGGGCGCAACGATCCCCTCTTCCACCAGAACCTCGGCGACCCGGCGGAACTTGTTCATGGGAAACCGGTGGTTTGCCGGAATTTCGGCGCAAAAGGCCGGATGGTGAACGACGGCAAGCGACATGACGGCAGGCCCGGGAAGAGGACAGGGATGCAAGGGACGTGATCCCGGTTATGGCGCCTTTCGGACGAACGGCAAGCACAACCAGGGTCGCTCCCGGGCAGGGCTTGATTCCGGCGAGACAAACCCCGATATTGAGATCATATCTGATCCCCGCCGGACACGCCGAAAGGCCTCCGGCGGGGTTATTTTTTCACCGGTGCGGCCCGCAGGCACCGGGAAGCAGGCAGACCCGGCCGTGGGCCGGACACAGTTTCAGGGCCGAGCGATGCAGTCTCCCTCCCCCATTCGTGCGATTGCATTTGTCGACGGTCAGAACCTGTTTCACGCTGCCAAGGCAGCCTTCGGCTATCACTATCCCAACTACAGCGTGACCAAGCTGGCACAGGCCGTGTGCGCGCAACAAGGATGGGAGCTGGAGGCAACCCGGTTCTACACCGGCGTGCCCGACGCAAAGGACAATGCCTTCTGGAACCATTTCTGGATCGCGAAGGGCGCGCAGATGGGGCGCGAGGGCGTGCATGTGATCACCCGCCCGCTGCGCTACCGCACGAAGTCGCTGCGCCTGCCCGACGGCAAGTTCCACAAGTTCGTGGTCGGGACGGAAAAGGGCATCGACATCCGCATCGCGCTCGACATCATCCGCTTCGCGCACAAGCGGGCCTATGACGTCGCCCTCGTCTTCTCGCAGGATCAGGATCTGGTGGAAGCCGCCACCGAATTGCGCCGGATCGGCCGGGAACAGAACCGGTGGCTGAAGATCGCCTCCGCCTATCCCGACAACAGCCGGCGCAAGACCCGCGGGATCGAGAAAACCGACTGGATCCCCCTCTCCCGCGAGCTCTACGACGACTGCCTGGACCCGCGCGACTATCGGCCGAAGGCGTAGCCGCGCGGATCACCGCGACATTCAGCCGGAAACCGCCCGCGACCACTCCATCGGCTGCAGGCAAGCGCCGCCAGCCGGCAACAGGCTTGGCCTGTCCGCCACCTGCAACCGTGCGGCGTGATCGGCTCCGCGTGAGCGCGCTTTACAGCATGATTGCAATTTTACATTATTATTACCCTTAATTGCATCCAGTCCTTCTACTGAGGTAATTGCCATGGTAGCGCTATCGAGATACGACAACGGGGCAGAGTTTTTCGACCCCGCAAGCGACGCAAGCTTCACCGCTCAAGAGCTGGTCTATTCCGGACAACGCTTTTTGCTGGTGACAGAAACGGGAGATGAAGACGGCGGCCAACACCTCTTCGAAGTCGAGGAAAACTCGCTTGCACATGTCGCAAGCGATACCATCATCGATCTCGAAACCCTGTTCTCGCCCACGATTTCTTCTTTCGCAGACCGTTTCAACAGGAACCTGTCATGCCAGGTGTCGTCCAAAGATGACCACGAGCTTGCTCATGACATGGCGAAGTCCCTGGTCGGCAACTATTCCTCGAAGTCCGGGCCGGACGGCGGAAACCTTGCCTGCGTCTGGGCTGTGCGGCGCATCCTCAAGAAGGCATTGGGACGCGTGGTTCACAAGAGCGATCTGACCACCACGTTCGAGAACGAGCTTGACGACTGCTTCTCGGATGACCTTCCCGAGAGCGACATCCTGCCCGGCGGGATCGTCATCTCGCCAACGACCTGGAAAAAGGTCGGGAACAAGACAGTCAGGGTCGGAACCGGTCACGTCGGCATCCTGGGCGAAGGAAGCGGAGACTCTCGCCTGATTTATTCGAACTCTTCCAGCAACGCCAATTGGGCGCAGAATTTCACGGTCGCGTCGTGGTACGCGCGCTACCGCGACAAAAAGGGACTGAGCGTCCATTTCTACCCGATTCCGTTCTACAGCCTGTTGAGCAGCTGACCCGGATCGAAGCCCTGCGGCAGGCGGCGGTCCGGGACCGTTCCCCGAACCGCCCAACCAGGCTTCTAGCGCGACCCGCCGAGACCGCGATAGAGGGCATCGAGCTGTTCGACCGTGATCGACGTCTGCGGCAGGCCCGCCGCCACATCGGCGACGATACCGTCGGCATCGCTCAACAGCGTCTCGCCCGCAGGCGCGAGCCGTGCCAGGCTCTGGCGCGCGTCGCGGTCGCTCTTTTCCGTCGTCACGAAGCCGAGCTTTTCCAAAGGCTTCAGCGCCCGCGTCACCGCAGACGGGGTGAGCCCCACCGCGCGGGCAAGGTCGACGCGGGTGGCGCGTGCCTGCGGAAACGCGGAAAGGCTGCGCAACAACCGATATTCGCCCAGACTGACGCCACGAATGGCGGACAGGGACCGGTCGAACCGTTTCTCGATCAGGCTCGCAACATCCATGAGAGAAAACGCAAGCGCTTCCATAGTCTTAACTCCTATACGTGATTTATAATGGATTGTTTCGTGATATATACGTGAGCACTCACGTATATTCAACCCCCTCGCTTCAGGGCGATGCGCGACGGTCAAAGCTCCCGCGCGCAAATGTCTCCCGCGACTTGATGTTGCGCCCGGCCGCGCCACTCGCATCGCGGCTTTCGTCGCCTGTCTTCGCTGCCGGCGGCACCACCGGGGTCACACGGCAGTTGCCGAGCGCGCATGTGCATGCAAGGTGTATCCTTCGTCGGAGGCCCGGTCGGCGAAGGCGATTCCATCGATCGGGCACCGCCCGCCCGATCAGTCTTTACGGACACGCCCGTGCATCCCGCCCGTTCCGCGCAGTCGCGCGCCATTCGCCCATTCGACGTGACCAACCGCACGGTGTTCGCCATCGCGGTGCCGATGACGCTCGCCTATCTGTCGACGCCCCTGCTCGGGCTGGTCGACACCGCCGTCATCGGACAACTGGGCGACGCGGCGCTTCTCGGCGGCATCGCGCTCGGCGGGATCCTGTTCGATCTGGTGTTTGCCAGCTTCAATTTCCTGCGCTCCGGCACCACCGGCCTGACGGCACAGGCGGTCGGCGCGGGCGACGGCAAGGAGGAGCGCGCCGTGCTGTTTCGCGCCGGCCTGCTGGCGCTTGCTCTCGGGCTTTGCGTTGTGGCGCTGCAGGTGCCGATCCTCTCCGCCGGCCTGTGGCTGATGGGCGGCAGCGAGGCGGTGAAGGCGGCGACCGCCAGCTATTTCACCGTGCGCACGCTTTCCGCGCCCGTGGCGCTTTTGAACTACGCCTATCTCGGCTGGTTCATCGGGCGCGGCCAGTCGATGACCGCGCTCCTGCTGCAGACCGGTCTCAACGGACTGAACATCGCGCTGTCGGTGTGGTTCGTGCTCTATCTCGACTGGGGCGTGGCGGGCGTTGCCGGCGCCACCGTATTGAGCGAACTGGCAACGGCGGGCGTCGGCACGCTGCTTGCCATGCGGGCGCTCAGCGGGCGGGCCTGGCCGTCTCGGGCGCGGATCTTCAACATGGCGCGCTTCAGGCGCATGATTGCGCTCAACCGCGACATCCTGATCCGCTCCTTCGCGCTGATCTTCGCCTTCGCCTTCTTTGCCTCGCGCTCCGCCGTTCAGGGCGACACGATCCTCGCCGCCAATGCGATCCTGGAGAAATTCTTCCTGATTTCCGGCTACTTCCTCGACGGGCTGGCAACCGCCGCCGAACAGCTCGCCGGCAAGGCGGTGGGCGCGCGCTACCGCCCGGCCTTCGACAAGGCGGTGCGGCTCAGCGTCCTGTGGGGCTTCGCGCTGGCGCTCGTGGCTGCGTTGATCTTCATGGCCGGCGGCCAGGCGCTGATCGACTTCATGACCACGGCGGAGGACGTGCGCAGCGTCGCGGCGACCTATCTGCCCTGGGCGGCGGCAACCCCGCTTCTCGGGGTGCTCGCCTTCCAGATGGACGGGGTCTTCATCGGCGCCACATGGTCGCGCGACATGCGCAACATGATGCTGGTGTCGCTGGCGCTGTTTCTCGCCGCCTACTGGGTGCTGTTCCCGCTTCTCGGCAACCACGGACTGTGGCTGGCCTTCTCGCTGTTCATCGCCGCACGCGGGCTGACGCTTCTTGCCATATCGCGAAAGCGCGCGGCGGAAACCTTCCCCGAGACGGGCTGACGCGGACCGTCAGCGCAGGCAGTCGAGGATCTCCGCCTCGTCGATCAGGCCGACGACCGCGCCCGCCTCCATGACGACCAGCGTGCCGGCACCCTCGCGCTTCATCGCGATCACCTCGCGCACCGGCGTCTTCGGCGCGCAGCTGACCGCATCGGCCACCAGGGCCTCGCCGTTCACCGGACGCATGATGTCGCGCGCGCGCAAGACGCCGAGCGGGTTCATATGGGCGACGAACTCGGCGACATAATCGGTCGCGGGCTTGCGCACGATCTCCTGCGGCGTGCCGAGCTGGATCACCCGCCCGCCTTCCATGATGGCGATGCGCGAGCCGATCTTGGCCGCCTCGTCGAGATCGTGGCTGACGAAGACAATGGTCTTGCCGAGCTTGTCCTGCAGCGCCAGAAGCTCGTCCTGCAGGTGATCGCGGATCAGCGGGTCGAGCGCGGAAAACGGTTCGTCCATCAACAGGATCGGCGCGTCGGTCGCAAAGGCGCGGGCCAGGCCGACGCGCTGCTGCATGCCGCCGGAGAGCTCATGGACGAACTTGTCGCCCCATTGCTCCAGGCCGACCAGCTCGAGCTGTGCGTCGACCTTTTCCTTGCGCGCCCGGGTGCCCATGCCGGACAGCTCCAGCCCGAAGCCGACGTTGTCGCGCACGCTGCGCCAGGGCAACAGGGCGAACTGCTGGAACACCATGGCGATGCGGCTGCGCCTCAGCGCCCGGAGCTCCTGCGGCGAACAGGTGGACGGATTGACCGCATGGTCGCCGTTCTGCACCCAGACCTCGCCGCGCGTCACCCGGTTGAGCCCGTTGACGGCGCGCAGCAGCGTCGACTTGCCGGAGCCCGACAGGCCCATCAACACGATGAGCTCGCCCTCGCGAATGTCGAAGCTCGCGCCCGCGACCCCGAGGATCTGGCCGGTCTGTTCCTGGATATCCACCCGCGACACGCCCTGGTCGACCAGCGGCAGTGCAAGTTCGGGCTTGTCGCCGAAAACGATATCGACGTCCTTGAAGGTGACAACTGCCTCGCTCATTGACCGTGCCCCTTTTCATCCCTGCGGAAGAAGCGGTCGAGCACGATGGCCACCAGCACGATGGCGATGCCGACCTCGAAGCCCTTGGCGATGTTCACCGTGTTGAGCGCGCGCAGCGTCGGCACGCCGAGCCCGTCCGCGCCGACGAGCGCCGCGATCACCACCATGGAGAGCGACAGCATGATCGTCTGGGTCAGGCCGGCCATGATCTGCGGCAGCGCGTAAGGCAGCTCCACCTTCCACAAAAGCTGCGACTTCGTCGCGCCGAAGGCCTCGCCCGCCTCGATCAGCTGGGTCGGCGTGGAAGAAACGCCGAGCTGCGTCAGCCGGATCGGCGCGGGGATCGCGAAGATCACGGTCGCGATCAGGCCCGGCACCATGCCGAGGCCGAAGAGGATCAGCGCCGGGATCAGATAGACGAAGGTCGGGATCGTCTGCATCAGGTCGAGCACGGGCCGCATGGCTGCGAAAAGCGCTGGCCGGTGGGCTGCGGCGACGCCGAGCGGCACGCCGATGATCATGCACACGCTGGTCGCGGCGATAACCAGCGACAGGGTTTCCGTGGTTTCTTCCCAATAGCCCTGGTTGATGATGAAGAGCATGCTCAGCCCGACGAAAAGCGCGAAGCTCGCCTTGCGGCGCACCGCATAGGCAAGTGCTGCGGCAAGCGCCACGACGACCAGCGGATGCGGTGTCTGCAGGAGCCAGAGGATCGCGTCGATCAACGTCTCAAGCACCGCCGAGATGCCGTCGAAGATCCAGTAGGCATTGTCGGTCAGCCAGTCGACAAGCGTCTGCGCCCATTTGCCGATGGGCAGTTTGTGTTCCGTTAGCCACTCCACGGCCGTCTTGCCCCCACGTCTTGTGTTTGCCGGTCCCGCCCTCGCAGTGGGATGCCGCCATGAGCGGCATGCCGTCGCGAACGCCCGACCGTGTCCTTAAGAAGGATCCGGGGCGCGGGTCCTCAGCGGTTCCCGCGCCCCGGTCGGTTTCAGTCTTGCCGGATCGCGCGGATCACAGGCCGAGCGCGTCCTTGGCGGCCGCCATGGCATCGCCGCCGTCGAAGGTGGTCACGCCGTCGAGCCAGCCGTCGAGAACGCCGGGGTTTTCCTTGAGCCAGGCGGTCGCGGCCTTGTCCGGATCGGTGCCGTCGTTGAGGATCGCGCCCATGATCTCGTTTTCCATCTCAAGCGAGAAGACGAGATTATCCAGGAACTTGCCGACGTTCGGGCATTCGTCGCGATAGCCGGCGCGCACGTTGGTGTAGACGGTCGCGCCACCGTAGTTCGGACCGAAGACGTCATCGCCGCCGGAGAGATATTCCATCTCGATGTTGGCGTTCATCGGATGCGGCGCCCAGCCGAGGAAGACGACGTCCTCATCGCGCTTGGTCGCGCGGGCGACCTGCGACAGCATGCCGGCTTCCGAGCTTTCGACGATCTCGAAGCCCTTGAGGCCGAACTGATCGGCCTCAATCATGTCGATGATCAGCCGGTTGCCATCGTTGCCGGCCTCGATGCCGTAGATCTTGCCGTCGAGATCGTCCTTGAACTTGGCGATGTCGGCGAAGGACTTCAGACCCTTGTCATAGGTGTATTTCGGCACGGCGAGCGTGTATTTCGCGCCTTCCAGGTTGGCGCGCACCGTCTCGACGGACCCGTCCTCGCGGTAGGCCTTGATGTCGGCTTCCATCGTCGGCATCCAGTTGCCGAGAAAGACGTCGATGTCCTTGTTCTTCAACGACGCATAGGTCACCGGCACGGAGAGGATCTTGACCTCGCTCTCGTAGCCCAGCGCATTGAGCACCACGGAGGTGGCGGCGGTGGTTGCGGTGATGTCGGTCCAGCCGACGTCGGAGAAACGCACGGCCTTGCAGGCGTCTGCTTCGGCGGCGAAGGCGCCGCCGGCGGTCAGCCCGAGGGCAAGCGTGGCCGCGCCGAGGCGCATGGCAAAAGTCTTCATCTGGTTCTGTCCTCCAAGTTGTTGCCGGGCGTTTCGCGCCAGCCCCTGATGATGTGTCAGCGATGCGGGACCTCACCGCCGGCCGCAGCACGCTCCGTGCGCCGGCAGTCGGTCCCGAACCGGATCCGCTGGTCGGCATCAGCCGTTTCCGCAGCGGTCCGCTCGCGTCGGCGCATGTAAGCACTTTTGATGCTTTCGCGCAAATGCCGGCGCGTTTCTCGTTTTTTTGTTGATTGAACGATCAATCAAAATTACTCCTTGTGCGCTATGGGCAAAATGCGCCCGACAGGAAACGGACCCGCTCATGCCGCGCATCGGAATGGAAGTGCATCGTCGCAAGGCGCTGATCGACGCGACCGTGGAAACGATCCATGTGCGCGGATTCGGCGATGCGACGATGTCCGAGATCGCGCGCCGGGCCGGGGTCTCGGGCGGGCTGGCGCATCATTATTTCGGCTCCAAGGCCGGATTGCTCAACGCCACCATGCGGTCGCTGCTGCTCGACCTGTCGAAGGAAACACAGGCGCGCATGGCCAAGGCCGACGGCCCGCGCGAGCGGTTGTCGGCGATGATCGGCGCGAGCTTTTCCCCGACGCAGTTCCAGCCGGCGCTGATCTCGGCCTGGCTTGCCTTCTACCTGCAGGCGCGCACCGACACCGAGACTCGCCGCCTGCTTCGCATCTATCACCGGCGCCTGGTGTCCAACCTGGCCCATGCCTTTGCCGCGCTCCTGCCCGGCGACCGCGCCCGCGCCGCGGCGGAAGGAACCGCCGCGCTCATCGACGGTTTGTGGCTGCAACGTGTCTTCGCCGACGGCCCGCCGCAGCCGCGCTCGGCCATTCGCCGCGTCGAGGACTATGTGGAACGCCAACTCACGGACTGACCAATGCTTGAGGCAACGCATATCGTGATCGGTGCCGGCTCCGCCGGCGCCGCCCTCGCCTATCGGCTCTCGGAAGACCCGGATGCGCGCGTTCTGATTCTGGAGGCGGGCGGCAGCGACGCCGGCCCCTTCATCCAGATGCCGGCCGCGCTCAGCTATCCGATGAACATGAGCCGCTACGACTGGGGCTTTGTCAGCGATCCCGAACCGCATCTGGGCGGGCGGCAGCTGGTGACGCCGCGCGGCAAGGTCGTCGGCGGCTCCTCCTCCATCAACGGCATGGTCTATGTGCGCGGTCACGCCCGTGACTTCGACACATGGTCCGAAATGGGGGCGCAAGGCTGGTCCTATGCCGATGTCGCGCCCTATTTCGAGCGCATGGAGACCGCCCATGGCGGCGAAGCCGGCGTGCGCGGAACCTCCGGCCCGATGCATGTCACCCGCGGCACCAAATGGAGCCCGCTCTACAACGCCTTCATCGAGGCAGGCCGCCAGGCCGGCTACGAGACGACGCCGGACTACAACGGGCTGAAGCAGGAAGGCTTCGCTGACATGGAGATGACCGTGTGGCGCGGCCGCCGCTGGTCGACGGCCAACGCCTATCTGAAACCGGCACTGAAACGCGCGAACGTGAGGCTCTTGACCGGCGTCAACGCCCGGCGAATCGTCATCGAGAACGGCCGCGCGACCGGCGTGGAGTTCACCCGCGGCAACGGGGTCGAGACGGCGCAGGCCTCGGCGGAGGTGATCGTCGCGGCATCGGCGATCAACTCGCCGCGCCTCCTCATGCTGTCGGGCATCGGCGACGGCGCGGCGTTGAGCGAGCTCGGCATCGAGACGGTCGCGCATCGGCCGGGCGTGGGGCAAAACCTGCAGGATCATCTGGAACTCTACATCCAGCAGACCTGCACCCAGCCGATCACGCTCTACAAGCACTGGAACCTCGTTTCCAAGGCCCTCATCGGCGCGCAGTGGCTCTTCACCGGCACCGGTCTCGGCGCCTCGAACCACTTCGAGGCCTGCGCCTTCATCCGCTCGCGCGCCGGGATCGAATATCCGGACATCCAGTATCACTTCCTGCCCTTTGCCGTGCGCTACGACGGCAAGGCGGCAGCGGAAGGCCATGGTTTTCAGGCGCACGTCGGGCCGATGCGCTCCAAGTCGCGCGGCCGCGTGGCGCTGACCTCCGCCGATCCGGACGCGGACCCGTCCATCCTGTTCAACTACATGTCGGATCCCGACGACTGGGAGGAGTTCCGCACCGCCATCCGCCTGACCCGCGAGATCTTCGGCCAGGAGGCCTTCGCGCCGTTCCGCGGCCACGAAATCCAGCCCGGAGACAGCGTGCAGAGCGATGCGGATCTCGACGATTTCATCCGCGAGCACGCCGAAAGCGCCTATCATCCCTGCGGCACCTGCCGGATGGGGCGCGCGGACGATCCGGGTGCGGTGGTCGACCCGCACGGCAGGGTGATCGGCGTGGGCGCCTTGCGCGTCGCCGACAGCTCGATCTTTCCGCAGATCACCAACGGCAATCTCAACGCACCCTCGATCATGGTGGGCGAGAAGATCGCCGATCATATCCTCGGCCGCACGCCGCTGCCGGCCAGCAACCGGCAGCCCTGGATTCACCCCGATTGGCAGACATCGCAGCGCTGACGCGCGACACCTGCCCCGCGACACCTGAAAGGAGACGCCCATGCGCGCCCAACCCGCAGCTTCCCATTTCATCAACGGTAAGCCGACCGAGGATGCCGCCGGCGCCCTGCTTGAGAGCCGCTATCCGGCGACCGGCGAGGTGATCGCCAGCCTGCATGCGGCAACGCCGGAGACGGTCAATGCCGCGGTCGCCGCCGCGCGTACCGGCTTCAAGGTCTGGGCCGCGACGCCGCCGGTGGAACGCGGCCGCGTGCTGCGTCGTGCTGCCGACATCCTGCGCGCCCGCAACCGCGAGCTCTCCGAACTGGAAACGCTCGACACCGGCAAGCCCTTGCAGGAAACGCTGGTTGCGGATGCGGCGTCGGGCGCCGACTGCCTGGAGTATTACGGCGGGCTCGCCGCGACGCTCACCGGCGAACATATCGATCTCGGCGGGTCCTTTGCCTACCCCCGCCGCGAACCGCTCGGCGTCGTCGGCGCCATCGGCGCCTGGAACTATCCGATCCAGATCGCCTGCTGGAAGGCGGCGCCCGCGCTCGTCTGCGGCAACGCTGTGGTGTTCAAGCCGTCGGAGGTCACGCCGCTCTCCGCCCTGAAGCTTGCCGAGATCCTCAAGGAAGCCGGCCTTCCGGACGGGGTCTTCAATGTGGTGCAGGGTTTTGGCGAAACCGGCGCGCATCTCGTATCACATCCCGATGTCGCCAAGGTGTCGCTGACGGGCTCGGTGCCGACCGGCAAGCGGGTGGCTACGACGGCGGCCGAAACGCTCAAGCACGTCACGCTGGAGCTTGGCGGCAAGTCTCCGCTGATCGTCTTCGACGATGCGGATCTCGAAAACGCCGTTTCCGCCGCGATCAACGCCAACTTTTATTCCAGCGGCCAGATCTGTTCCAACGGTACCCGCGTCTTCGTGCAAAAGGGCATCAAGGAGGCCTTCCTCGCCCGGCTCGCGGAGCGCACCGCCAAGGCGCGCATGGGCGATCCGATGGACGAGAGCGTCGACACCGGGCCGCTGGTCTCGCAGGCGCAGCTCGACAAGGTGATGGCCTATGTCGCGAAGGGTGTCGACGAAGGCGCGCGGCTTGTGTGCGGCGGGACGCGGGCAACCGTCGAGGGCTTCCCCGACGGGCTCTTCGTCAAGCCGACGGTCTTTGCCGATGTCGCCGATCACATGACCATCGCGCGCGAGGAGATCTTCGGCCCCGTCATGTGCGTGCTCGACTTCGAGAACGAGGACGAGGCCATCGCCCGCGCCAATGCCACGGAATTCGGCCTCGCCGCCGGCGTCTTCACCCGCGACCTGCAGCGCGGCCACCGGGTGATCGCGCAGCTTCAGGCCGGCACCTGCTGGATCAACACCTACAATCTGACGCCGATCGAAATGCCCTTCGGTGGCTACAAGATGTCCGGCATCGGGCGCGAGAACGGCCATGCGGCGATTGCCCACTACAGCCAGATCAAGTCGGTCTATGTGGAGATGGGCGACGTGGAAAGCGCCTACTAGAGGCGAACCCCATTCGGCGACGGCGGGTCACTTGCCGTCGTCGAGCACCTCCAGATAAATCTGCGCGAAGGCTTCCAGAAGCTCGTAGCAGATCGTCACCTCGCGCGCCTGCGGATCCCAGAAGGCATTGGCTGTGCCGCAGCTTTCGCTCTTGAAGGTCACCGGATTGGGCAGCCGGTAGAGATCGTCCATCTCCTCCGCGACCAGCTCCATCACCTCGGAGCCGCGCAGGATCTCGGCAAACACTGTCAGATCGTCGGGCGCCGCCGCATGGCGGACGGTGATCACCGGATCATAAAGCTCGCCCTTTTCCCGCACATAGGGCTCGGTGACACGATCCCAGGACGCCACCGCCTGGTCGTAATCCTCGGTGCAGGTGTCCATCCGCTCTTTCGGAAGATCGAGGTTCGCGGCCAGGTCGCGAAACGCGGAGCGGTCGCTGCCGACCATCAGGCACAACACGGCGTATCCGCGTTGCGGGTCGAGATCGTGCTGCTCGTGAAAGACCAGATCCTGCGCGTCGTCGCCCATGCCGAGGAACCAGCCGAGCATCGCCTGCGACAGGAGGTGATCCATCTCGGCATTGTCCGACTGCAACATCGCCAGGGTGGCAAGCGCGTCGACGGCGTCTTCCTCCTGCCCGAGGACGGGCAGATCCAGCTCCGAGACCAGCATGTGCCCGGCTTCGTGATAGACCGTGAACAGCACGTTGCCGTCGACGAAATCGATCAGCGCATCGAGGTCCTCGTCCGACAGGGCCTCAAGACGCGGCGCCAGACCGCCCGTCTCCGCGGCACGGGCGGAGCGATCCGCCGCGCCGGGCCAAAGCAGCACGGCGGCGGCAAGACATCCAAGGGCTGCAAGCCTGCGCCCCGTTGAAAACACTCCGCACGCCATCGGCGCTCCCTTGCATGATCCTTGCCGGCGAGGATCGACGGCGCGCGATCATGCCGCGCGCATGCGCCATCGGCAATGCGGATTCGCCGGTCGCAAACGGCATGGAGCCAACCTGCGGAAGTGAGGTGTCAGCCCTCCAGATCCGGGTCGATCCGGGCCCAGGCATCGGTATTGGTGCCGACGGCCTCTTCAAGCGAGGCGAGGCCGTGGCGGTCGAGGCAGTGCGACAGGTGCCGCAGGATCTTCGTCACCAGTCCCGGCCCCTCGTAGACCATGCCGGTGTAGAGCTGGATCAGGTTGGCACCGGCGGTGATCTTGGTCCAGGCGGTCTCGCCGCTGTCGATGCCGCCGACCCCGATGATGGGAAGCTCGGGCCCGACGCGCTGGCGCATGCGGGCAAGCGTCACCGTCGCGCGCCGGAACAGCGGCCGACCCGACAGGCCGCCGGCCTCAGCCGCACCCGCGCGGTCGGTCAGGCCATTGCGGGCGAGCGTGGTGTTCGACACGATCAGCCCGTCGAGGCGTGCGGCCAGAACCTCGGCGGCAATATCATCCAGCCCCGCCTCGTCGACGTCCGGAGCGATCTTCAGAAAGACCGGCACCGCGCGGCCGTGGCGCTCGGTGGCCGCGTCGCGGGCGTCCATCACCCGGGACAACAGTTCGGCAAGGGCCGCGCGCGCCTGCAGGTCGCGCAAGCCCGGCGTGTTGGGCGAGGAGATGTTGACGGCAAAATAGGACGCGAGGTCGGCGAAGGCCTCGATGCCGGCGGTGTAATCTGCGATACGGTCCTCGGTGTCCTTGTTGGCGCCGACGTTGACCCCGACGATGCCGCCGCGATGCTTGCGCGCCTCCAGCCGGACGCGCAGCGCCGCATGGCCGTCGTTGTTGAAGCCGAGCCGGTTGACCACGCCCTTGTCGGCAACGAGCCGGAAGACGCGTGGGCTCGGGTTGCCCGCCTGCGGGCGCGGCGTCACCGTGCCGGCCTCGGCAAAGCCGAAGCCGAGCCGCAACAGCGCGTCCGGCACCTCGCCGTTCTTGTCGAAACCGGCGGCCATGCCGAGCGGATTGGGAAACGTCAGGTCGCCGATCTTGACGCTCAGCCGCCCGTCCTGCGGGACCCGGCAGGCCGGCACCGCACCGGAGGCGAGCGCCTTGACCGTCAGCCCGTGGGCGGCTTCCGCGTCCAGCATGAAGAGCGCGCGCCGGGCCGCGCCATCGACCAGATCGCGCAGCATCACACCTCCTCCGGGAAGCGGTGCATGCCGTCTTCGCCGAGCGGCAGCGGCTTTGCCCAGACGACCGCCGACATCGGCAGGTCGGCATAGAGATGCGGGAAAAGCGCCCCGCCGCGCGAGGGTTCCCACTTGAGCGCCTCGCCGAGCGCCTCGGTCTCGACCGCGATCAGCAGCAGATCCGCCTGACCGTGGAAATGTTTTGCGGCCGTCTCGCGCAGCTGATCGGCGGCGGAAAAATGGATGAACCCGTCGGCGAGATCGACCGGTGCGCCCGTATAGACCCCGGCGGCTTGCGCCGCACGCCAGTCGCTTTCGGGAGAGATCTTGTAAATCAGGGACATGACCATCGCACCTTCGACGTTTCTGCGGGTTTCTTCCGCCCGCAATAAAGCCGGCACGGCCGCAAGACAAGGGAAAGCGCGCGGCGCGGGGTGGCACTTTGTCCGGTTTAGGAATATATACCGTAGCGGGGATATCCGTTCTGGAGGGGCGCAGAGGCACAATGGTGCCACCAAGATACGGGGCCGCAAGATGCTGTCGCATGAAAGCGTATGGACCGCCATCGACCGGCTTGCCCGAGACCATGGCCTGTCTCCCTCCGGCCTGGCGCGGCGCGCGGGGCTCGACCCGACCACCTTCAATCCGTCCAAACGCACGGCGTCGGACGGACGCCCGCGCTGGCCGTCGATGGAATCGATTTCCAAGATCCTTTCCGCGACCGGGGCCAGTTTTTCGGAGTTCGTCGACCTCCTGGAGCGCCGTGCGGACCGCCTGCCGATCGCGTCCGACACGCGGCGCGCCGACGACGCCCTGCCCCTGCCGGGGGGGCTCTCCCTCGCCGAAACGCACGCTCACCCCACAAGCGGCTTTTTCCATGACGGCGGCTATCCGGAATTGACCGACTGGCCCGTTGCGGCGCCGGACGCCCCCTCCGGGGACACGGCGATCCGCGTCTGCGGCGACGCGTTGCTGCCGCTTTACCGGGACGGCGACATCGTCGTCGTCTCGCCGGCCGCCCGTATCCGCAAGGGCGATCGCGTCCTGCTGCGGCTGACCGACGGAACGCTGCTCGCCCATGTGTACGAGCGGCGCACGCGCGCGCGCATCCATGTGCGCTCGCTGCTGGAGGACGCCGAAATCGTCAGCTTCGCCGGCCCCGAGGTCGACTGGGTGGCGCGGATCATCTGGGCAAGCCAGTGAGCCGCCCGTCCTCCTGGCGCATGCGCCTGGGCGCAACGGCGCTCGGGCTGGCCGGACTGGCGGGCGCGATCGTGCTGCTGGCCGGTGGCGACC
>PARB01000009.1 GCA_002709505.1 Paracoccaceae bacterium
AGGCCTCCGCCCAGGCGTCCGTGCGGAATTTCAGTTCGGCGCCGCCCGCCAGGGTGAAGTCGCGCGTGTCGGCCGACCCGATCAGCACGACGATCGCGCCGACCCTGCGGCCCTGCACCACGCCCTGCATCCGGTCGGCGATCTCGCCGCCCAGTTCCGTCGTCAGCCCCTCGTCAGCGAAGAGCAGCGTGTCGACCCGCACCGACGGCACCTCCGAATAGGTCGCCTCAAGCCCCTCGCCGAGATCCTTGGCCAGATCGCCGCCGACGACGAGCACGACGCGGGCGTCCGCGTCCTTGGGCACCTCGACGATCACCGGCTTCACCGGTTCGCGCGTCGGCTGGATCCGCTGTTTCGGGCGTTGCTCCTTCAGCCGCGTGCGCCGGTTGTTGTCGACCCCGAACAGACGCAGCAGCGGCGACAGGGGATGAAACCCGGTGCCGCGGGTGTCGCCCGGCTTGACGATAGGCCCGTTGCTTTGCGCAAGCGCCGGTGTCCCGCCGGCCGCGACAAGGCTTGCGGCGCACAGCAGAAGAGCCGCGCACAGCGCGGCACGGCGCATGGAGACGCCGAACAGGGACGATACGGGAAGGCCTGCACGTTTCATGGCGTGACTTTAGCGAATTCCGGCAAGACAGTCCAAGCATGTGCGCACCCCCGGGCGACCGGAGGCCACCCGGGGGAAACCGGAATTCCCAAGCGTCGGACCGGAATCACCGGCCCGCGCTGATGCGCTCCAGCAAAGCGACGGAGGCATAGCCGTCCGGGATCAGGCCGACCGAGCGCTGATAGGCGCGAATGCCGCGCCGCGTGGCCGGACCGACCCGACCGTCGGCCGCGCCGACATTGAAGCCGCGCCGGTTCAGGAACGTCTGCAACTCCTCGGCCTGCGACCGGGTGAGCGGCAGCGCCCTCTTGTCCCAGTCCTGGGCGAACGGCCCGCCGCCCCTCACCCGGTCGGCCAGATGACCGACGGCGAGCGCATAGGCGGTGGCGTTGTTGTAGCGCTTGATCACGTAGAAATTGCGCAGCATCAGGAAGGCCGGACCCGACGCGCCCGCCGGCAGGATCAGGACCGCATCGTCGGAGGGACGCGGGAAGTCCCGCCCGTTGGGTCGGCTCACGCCGAGCCGGCTCCAGGCCGCGATGGTCTTTTCCTCGTCGACCGCCTCATAGTCGAAACCGCGCGGCAGCACGACCTCATAGCCCCAGGTCTTGCCGGTCTGCCAGCCGTGCCGCTTGAGATAATTGGCGGTGGAAGCGAGCGCATCGGGAATATTGGTCCAGATGTCGCGGCGCCCGTCACCGTCGTAGTCGGAGGAATACTGGCTCCAGCTGGAGGGCATGAACTGCGTGTGCCCCATGGCGCCGGCCCAGGAGCCTTCCATGCGGTCGGGCTGGACATGTCCGTCATCCAGGATCTTCAGCGCGGTGACCAACTCCCTGTTCCAGAAGTCCCGGCGGCGCGGCGCGGCATAGGCAAGCGTTGCCAGCGCGCGCACGACATAATGCTCGCCCATGAAGGAGCCGTAGTTGGTCTCCATGCCCCAGATCGCCACGACCGCCTCGCGGTCGACGCCGTAGCGCTGCTCGATCGCCGCCAGTTGGGGGGCATAGGCGGCGAGCATCTCGCGCCCCTTCTCGACGCGGGTGTCGGAGACCGCGGACCCGAGATATTCCCAGATCGGCTTGACGAATTCCGACTGCTTGTTCATCAGGCGGATCGTGTCGGGATCGGGCGTCACGCCCTGGAAGGCGCGCCGATAGGTATCGCGGCCGACGCCGGCGTCGCGTGCGACGGGCCAGAAGCCCTCGACCCAGCGGTTGAAGTCCGTGTCCGCCGCCGCCGGGGAAAGCACGCCGGCGCCGAATGTCACCGCGGCTGTCAGCGCCGCCAGCGACAGCCGGCCAGCCGAGCGCCGGGGCAACCCGCTGAACGCCGCGGCAGCTTTCCGGAAAATGCGCAAGACAGTCATCCAAACTCCTGGTGTGGTTTCAGATCTTCGCCCGGCTCTGGTCCGGCAAAGGATCACGCGCGCCCCCCAGCGCCCCGTAACTCGAATAAGTGGCGCTCAATGGCGAAACCGCAATCCGCCCTCGATTGCATTTTCGCTGTAGCCGGCCCCCGGCGTCGTCGAACTGAAGCGGCGGAACGTGTAGCGCCCCTGCACGGCGACATTCGAGGTCAGCGCCCAGGTCAGCGCCGCCGTGGCGCTCGCCTCGTCCTCGATCAGGCGGATGCCGGCGTAGTCGCGCCGCGACAGGCCGACGCCGATCTCGCCCGACAGGGCATCGGAAAACCCGTGCGCGAGCCTCAGGTCGCCGGAGTAAAGCAGCGATCCGGGCGTGCCGGCAATGGTCGAGGGCGCGAGATTGGTCGCAAGCGTGGCGGTGACCGTGGTCAGGCGCGTCGGCGACCAGATCAGCGATCCGTCCACGGTCAGACCCTCCAGCCGCGCCAGACGGGTATCGTCGAGGGTTTCGCTGCGCCAGCCGGCGCCGATGTCGCCGGTGATCTTGCCGCCGACGTCGAAGGCGATGCCGGCACGCAGGGCATACCCCTTGGAATCGCGATCCGCGCAAAGGGTCAGATCCGTGCAGCGCTCGAAATAACGGCGGGTGAAGAGACTTCCCTCCACGAAGGGCTGGAGCCCGGCGCCTGTATTGCTGTCGAGCCTGAGTGTGGCGGAAAACAGCGCGTTGTCACGCTCCCGGTTGGCGGCCGTCGAGTTGCCGCCGGAATAGACGGTGGAATCCACCTCGCCGCGCAATTCGGCGCCGATCAGCCCGACCGACCGGCGCAGCGCAAGCCCGCCGCCCAGTTCGTGAATATCGCGCCCTCCGCCGGTGGCCTCGGCGCTGCCGCTGTCTTCCAGTGACAGCCCGTAGCGCGCCGATACATCCACTTCGGTGCGATCGCTGACATCGAGGCGCAGCAGGGCATCGAGCGTCGCGCTCGGGTCCGCCTCCACCGAACTGTCGGGATAGCCGGTGAAACTGCCGCGAAAATTCACGCCGAGGCTGTGCCGCGACCAGTCCGACTGCGCCCTGAGCGTCGGCGCGACCCGGTAGAGCAGCCCCGATGTTCCCGAGGTGTCGCCGGAGCGGTTGTCGGTCCAGCCAAGACCGGTGAAGAGCTCCGGGTAGAGCAGGAAGGAGCCCACGCGGATGCCGCGCGGCGCATCGCGCTGCGTTTCGCCGTCGTAGATGTCATTGATCAGCGACCCGCCGCCGCCGGTCGCGCTGCGCCGCGACACGGCGCGCAGGCGTTCGGCGAAGGGCTGCACGGCGCGGATCCGGCCGGCCTCGGCCAGCGGCTCGGCCTCCTCGCCGGCATCGGTCACGAGCGCCGTCGCGCCCGCGCGCGTCGCATCGGCCTCGCCGGTGTCATCCGCGGCGTCGTCCGCACCTAGATCGTCCTGGGCGAAGACATTTGCCTGCGGCGCCGCCCCGCCCAGGCTGCCGCGCAACAACGTATCCTGCGCGCGCACCGTTTGCACGGGTGCGGCAAGAAGGACGGCAAGAAGGACGGGCGCGACAAACCGGTTCATAAACAGGACCATTCGGGAACGGCGGGCGGCAACGGCCCACTTTGGCCATGATCATGATCTGTTAAGGTTAACCAAGCGTTGCCGATCCCGCGACACGGCCCGCCGGATTGCCTGACCGCATGCCGGTGCTTGCCGGAAGAGCGCGCGGCGGGTAAGACCGGCGGCAAGAGATCACTGGATTGAGAGACCATGACGGCAGCCAACCTTCAGTCCCCTTCGCGCCCGCACGATCCGGGTTCCGCCCGGTCCTCGTCGCTGCGCACGATCGATACGGAGCTGGCGGGTCTTGGCATCCTGCGCGAGGCCCTGGCCAATGGGCTGGCGGATCCCTTCGCGCGCGCCGTCGAGACCATTGTCAAGGCGACCGGCCGCGTCATCGTCACCGGCGTCGGCAAGAGCGGTCACGTCGGCGCCAAGATCGCCGCGACCTTCGCCTCGACCGGAACGCCGGCCTCCTTCGTTCACGCAACCGAAGCAAGCCACGGCGATCTCGGCATGATCACGGACCAGGACGTGGTGCTGGCGATCTCCTGGTCGGGCGAGACCCAGGAACTGGCCGCCACCATCGCCTACACGCGGCGCTTCAAGGTGCCGCTCGTCGCGATGACCTCGCGAATCGACAGCGCGCTCGGCTCCGCCGCCGACATCGTCCTTTCCCTTCCCAAGGTCGAGGAGGCCTGCCCGCACGGCCTGGCCCCGACCAGCTCCACCCTGCTGCAGATGGCGACCGGCGACGCGCTGGCCATCGCCCTGCTCGAGGCGCGCGGCTTCACCGCCCAGGATTTCAAGATCTACCATCCCGGCGGCCGGCTCGGCGCGACGCTGCTGCATGCGCGCGACATCATGCATTCCGGCGACAAGCTTCCCTTGACGACGGCCGGCACCTCGATGCGCGACGCCATCGTGCTGATCACCCAGAAGGGCTTCGGCGTGCTCGGCATCGTCGATGCGGAGGGAAAGCTGATCGGCATCATCACCGACGGCGACCTGCGCCGCCATCTGAGCAGCGATTTCCTCGACAAGACCGCCGGCGACGTCATGACCCGGGGGCCCAAGACGATCGGGGCCGACCTGCTGGTCGCCTCCGCGATGGAGTTCATCAACCGCACGTCGATCACCGCCGTCTTCGTCGTCGAGGACGACCGGCCGGTCGGCATCATTCACCTGCACGATTTGCTGCGCCACGGCGTCGCCTGACCGGACCGCCCTCAGGTTGAGGCGCTTTATACTCTGTTTACCTTGATCTTTTTTTCGGCATTCTCATCGTTTGCTTTTCATCCGCTTAGGGATTGATTAGCCCTACCGCGCCTATGATCTGCCCTGCTTCCAGTCGATCGGAATGGTTTCCGGAGCGTGGTAGGATCATGGATCTCAGTTCAATCATCGGCATTGTCGCCGCCTTCGCCGTCGTTGTTATCGCCATTCTGCTTGGCGGCAACATCACGCAGTTCATCGACGTCCCGTCGATGCTGATCGTGATGGGCGGAGGCTTCGCGGCAACGCTGGTGCGCTTTCCGCTGTCGGGCATCACCAGCGCCTTCGTGGTCGGCAGCAAGGCTGCCTTTACCCACAAGAAGGTCAACCCGCGCGACCTGATCGAGGAAATCACCACCCTGGCCGACACCGTGCGCAAGTCGGGCCCGCTCGGCCTGGAGAACGTCGAGGTCAGCGATCCGGCCCTTGCCAAGGGCGTGCAATATATCGCCGACGGCTATGAGGCCGATTTCATCAAGGACAGCATGGAGCGCGAGCGCGACCTCTATCTGGACCGGCTGCAGGCGGGCAAGAAGGTATTCAAGGCGCTCGGCGATTCCGCCCCGGCCTTCGGCATGATCGGCACGCTTGTCGGCCTGGTGCAGATGCTGGCGACCATGGACGACCCCTCCACCATCGGTCCCTCGATGGCGATCGCGCTTCTGACGACGCTCTACGGCGCGCTGATCTCCAACGTCATCTGCCTGCCGATCGTCGACAAGCTGGATTCCAAGTTCGACGTCGAGGAAGTCAACCAGACGCTGGTCATCGACGGCGTCATGCAGATCCGGGAAAACAAGAGCCCGGCGCTGATCCGCGACATGCTGATCGCCTATCTGCCCGAAAAGCAGCGCGCCGAGCTGGTCGAGGCAGCCTAGGCGGCGAACCGGCATATCGACACACGCGCGATGGCGATGCCGCGGCCCGAAAGCTGACGGCGCGCCCGCGACACGGGAGACAGGACGATGGCTCGGAAGAAACCTGCTGGCGGCGGCGGCGCTCCGGAATGGCTCGTGACCTTCGCCGACCTCATGTCGCTGCTGGTCTGCTTCTTCGTGCTCATCATCTCCTTTTCCATCCAGGACAAGCAGAAGCTTCAGGTCGTCGCCGGCTCCATGCGCGAGGCCTTCGGCATCAAGGAGACGTCGCGGCGCACCGGCATCATCGAGGTCGAGGGCATTCCGATCCGCGACTACATGAAGGACATCACGCAGGTTCCAGAGGAGCTCGATTCCGACTTTGCCGAGCAGCGCCACGAAAAGCGCCGCAAGCAGGGCCCCGAGGCGAACACCCACGACGTGCGCGAGGCGGAGATCGAGCGCCCGCGCCAGTTCGCCACCGCAGCCGCCTCCCTGCGCCAGGCCTGGCAGGAAATGCCCGACATCACGGAAATCTCCTCCAACATCATCCTGGAGGAGACCGAGGAAGGGCTGAACATCACTCTGGTGGACCAGGACGGCCGCTCGATGTTCCCGGAAGGGTCGAAATATCCCTATGAGATCACCCGGCGGCTTCTGTCCGCCATGGCGCCGGTAATCGCCCGCATGCCGAACCGGATCGAGATCACCGGCCACACCACCTCGGGAGGCGCGGCGATCAATCCGGGCTATACGGCCTGGGAGCTTTCGGCCGACCGGGCCAATGCCGCGCGCCAGATCCTGTCGGAATACGGCATTCCCTCCGACCGCTTCTACAGCGTCGTCGGCAAGGCCGACACCGAGCCGCTGTTTCCCAACGACCCGTATCTGGCGGCCAACCGCCGGATCGGCATTCTGCTGATGCGCGAAGAGCCGCCGATCCCGCTCGGCCACAATCCCTGACGGAGGATCCCCGGCCGGTTCAGGCCGGGGCCTTGGGCGGAACCGCAACGACCACCAGAACCGGACCGTCCAGCCGTTCCACCCGGATCCGCGTGCCCGACGGCATGTCGTCCCCGGTCACGCGCCAGATCGTGTCGTCGATCCTGACCCGGCCGTCGCCTTGCGAAATCGGCTGTTCCAGCACGAATTCGCGGCCCACCAGCCGGCTGCCGCGACGGTTGAGGCTCGGGTCGCCTTCCGCGTCCCCGCTCCGGCGCATGAACGCGCGGCCCGCCAGCAGGCTGACGAGCGACAAGGCTCCGAACAGCACAAGCTCCGCCTGCCAGGCAATGTCGAAGAAAAGCGCCAGCGTGCCGACGACCAGTGCGGACAGGCCGAACCAGAGGAAAAAGGTTCCCGGCGCCACCACCTCGAGCCCGAGCAGCAGGAGCCCCCCGATCCACCAGGACCAGGGGCCAAGCTCGAAGATGATCCGCTCGACGATGCTCATGTGCCGCTCTCGTCAGGTCGCGCGCCGGCGCTCGGCACGCGGCCGGCGGCCCCGCGCGGACGGGCCCGGTTCTCTTCCCCGAAGGCGTCCTTGGCGATTTCCGCAATGCCGGCGAGCGAGCCCAGAACCGACGTGGTCTCGGTCGGCAGGATCAGCAGCTTCTGGTTCGGCGAATTCGCGAATTTGCCAAGCGCCTCGACATATTTGTTGGCGACGAAGTAGTTGATCGCCTGAAGGTCGCCGGCTGCGATCGCCTCGCTGACCATGCGTGTCGCGGCCGCTTCCGCCTCGGCGGAGCGCTCGCGCGCCTCCGCGTCGCGGAAGGCCGCTTCGCGCCGGCCCTCGGCTTCCAGGATCAGCGACTGCTTCTCGCCTTCCGCCTGCAGGATTTCCGACTGCCGCTTGCCTTCGGCTTCCAGAATGGAGGCGCGCTTCTCGCGCTCCGCCTTCATCTGCCGGCCCATGGCGTCGACCAGGTCGCGCGGCGGGTTGATGTCCTTGATCTCGATGCGGGTCATCTTGATGCCCCAGGGCGCGGCCGCGGCATCGACCACCCGAAGCAGGCGGCCGTTGATCTCGTCGCGATTGGACAGAAGTTCATCGAGATCCATCGAGCCCATGACCGAGCGGATGTTGGTCATCGTCAGATTGAGGATCGCGTTTTCCAGCCCCGACACCTCATAGGCGGCGCGGGCCGCGTCGAGCACCTGGTAGAAGGTCACGCCATCGGCGGTGACGGTCGCATTGTCCCGCGTGATCACCTCCTGCGAGGGCACGTCGAGCACCTGCTCCATCATGTTGATCCGGTGGCCGATGCGATCGACGAAGGGCACGATGAAATTCAGCCCCGGCGTCAGCGTCTTGCTGTAGCGCCCGAAGCGCTCCACCGTGAAATTGAAGCCCTGCGGCACCGTCTTGACGCCGGCAAAGACCACCAGGACGGCAAGCACGAACAAGACCACGACGAGAATGTCGAAGCCGGCGATACCATCGATCATGAAATTGTCCTTCCCGGCAGACGCAGCCGACGCGGAACAAGACCGCGCGGCCGTCCGGCGGCAGGGCTGCCGCCGGATTGCACGCCCAGATGTACGCACTCCGCGCCAATGTGCAAGTTCGGGAAGACACGACGGCGGAACATCCACCGTCGATTGAGGGCGGGGCGGCTCAGATCCAGCCGGACAGCTCGCGCTCGACGATGGTCTTCAGGACCGACATCCCTTCCGCGGTGTCGTTCAGGCAGGGGATATGGGCGAAATGCTCGCCGCCATGCTCCTCGAAGATCTCCCCGGCCTCGCCGGCGATTTCCTCAAGCGTCTCCAGGCAGTCCGCCACGAACCCCGGATTGATGATCGCAAGCTTCTTCACCCCCGACTTGGCGAGGCTCTCCACCGTCTTGTCGGTGTAGGGCTGGAGCCATTCCTCCGGGCCGAACCGGGACTGGAAGGTGATCTTGAGCTTGTCTGCCGGCCACCCCAGCCGCTCGCGCACCAGCCGCGTCGTCTTGTGGCAGTGGCAATGATAGGGGTCGCCCTTCTTGAAATAGGACTGGGGAATGCCGTGGAAGGAGGCCAGCACCAGTTCCGGCTCGAAGTCGAGCGAGGCAAGGCTCTGCTCGATGGAAACGGCCAGTGCGTCGATATAGGCCGGGTCGTCGTGATAGGGCGGCACGGTCCGAAGCGCCGGCTGCCAGCGCAGCTTGGTCAGCTCGTTGAACACCACGTCGTTCACGGTGGCGGTGGTGGAGGCCGAATACTGCGGGTAGAGCGGGAAGACCAGCAGACGCTCGCAGCCCTGCTCGCGCAAATGCTCGAGCCGCGACGGGATCGACGGGTTGCCGTAGCGCATCGCCCAGTCGACGACGATCCGCCCGTCCGGGTCGGTCATGTCGGCGGCGAGCTTGTCGGCCTGCGACCGTGTGATCGTGCGCAGCGGGGATTCATCCAGCTCCCGGTTCCAGATCTCGTCGTAGGCCTTGCCGGATTTCGTCGGCCTGGTGTTGAGGACAATGCCGTAGAGGATCGGGTACCAGAGCGCGCGCGGCCACTCGATCACCCGCTTGTCGGACAGGAATTCGCGCAAATAGCGCCGCATCGAACGAAAATCCGTGCCGTCCGGCGTGCCGAGATTGACCAGCAGGACGCCGATCTTACCCGCCTTCACCTTCGGATGGTCCGAGGGCAGCCGGATCTGCCGCATCTGGCGTGCGCGGTCTTCGTTGTCGGTTTCCTGGTCGATTGCGGTCATGCTGTCCATGGGGCTCCCGGTCGCGTCCTCTTGCTCTATCGCCGCCTAGATAAGGCGCAAGGCGGCGATTATCCACACACTAGCCCTTGTACGCGCACAAATGCACAAAGGTTTTGCCCCTTGCGCGACATGCTGCCGCACGCGGTCGGAGCGGAGTTAACGCAGCCTTCAGGGGTATTGTGAATTATGACAGTGTTTCAACGCCCAAATCCCGCCAATAGCGCAGAAAACGGACAGGAATGCGAGTCACGTCAAACACCGGATCCGGTCGGCGCAACGCGGTCATGCTGGTGGAACGCAGTGCCTTCACGCGGCGTCTCATCCGAAGCCTGCTGAAGGAACTCGGGATCGACAACATCATCGAGGCGGCAAATGCCACCGCCGCGGAACAGATGCTGAAGCTCCATCCGGTCGACGCGATCCTGCTCGACTGGAGCCAGCCGGAGATCGAAAACGCGCGCATGCTGGCCCGGTTGAGACGCGCCGACAATCCCAAGACCGCCATGACGCCGGTGATCATCACCAGCACCCGTGTCGATCTGGAGTTGCTCGAGCGTGCGGCAAACCTCAATGCCAGCTCCGTGCTAGTCAAGCCGTTCTCCCGGACGGTGCTGCGCTCCCACCTCCTGGCGGCCCTTGGCGACCTCGACGCTCAGGTGCCCGAAACGCCCCTGCCGGGAATCGCGCAAGACGACACCCCCGCCCTGCCAGATGTGGTGCCGCCGCCGGCACCCCGGCAGGCAGCGCTGGAAGACAGCGAGATTTTCTATCTCTAGCCGGAACTGGGTCGGGCCTGCGCGTCAGTTTGCCGGAAAGCGCTCCGCGACCTTGAACCAGAACTCCACGATCGTGTGCAGCACTTCGCTCATGCCCGCAAGGCTGTCGGCCTTGGTCACGACCGCATTGGCGCCCGCCGCATAGGCGGAGCGGATCGTCACCGGATCGTCGGCGGTGGTGAAGACGCACACGGGAATGGCGCTGAACAATGCATGCGCCCGCAGCCGCGCCAGAAACTCGGTTCCGCCCATCACCGGCAGATTGAGGTCGAGCAGGATGAGGTCGGGAGCGGACTGGCCGGCTGCCGCCAGCCGGTCGAGCTCCGCAAGCGCGTCGACCCCGTTTTCGACCGTGGTGATGCGAACCGGAACGGGCGACGTCTCGAGGGACTTCAGGATGATGCGGATGTCATCGGGATCATCCTCGACGAGCAGGATGCTGGCGCCGTGATCCCCTTTGTTCGCGTCCTGCATTGCCGCGCTTGCCCTCGTCTGCTGTGCCTGACACTCAGGCTGAATAGGCACAATCGTGACCGATTGTGCAACAGAAACGAGAATACCTTAGGCCTTACACCCCAACATTCCTAACGAATCGCTAACACTATTGTCAGGATTCGTAGTTTCTCTCGTCGGAAATCACCTTCCCGTCATTGGGCAAACTGCCCATGTCCACCCGCTCGACCTGGCCTCCGAGCTTCGTGACCTCGCGCAGGCTGGCGGCCAGCGCATCGACGATTTCCGACGCCGTGCCCTCGGCCTCGAACAAGAGCCGCATCGCGTCCTGCTCGCCGTTGCGCTCGACCACGAGGCGCGCCCGCGCGACCTCCGGATGGCGCGCCAGCACCTCGGCGATCTGCTTGGGATCGACGAACATGCCCTTGACCTTGGTGCGCTGGTCGGCCCGGCCCATCCAGCCCTTCAGGCGCATGTTGGTGCGCCCGCAGGCGGAGCGGCCCGGCAGCAGCGCCGAGAGATCCCCGGTTCCGAAGCGGATCAGCGGATAGCTCTGCTTGAAGGTGGTGACGACCAATTCGCCGACCTCGCCGTCGGCCACCGGCGTTCCCGTGCCCGGGCGCACGATCTCGACGATCATGTTCTCGTTGACGATCAACCCGTCGTCCGGGATCGTTTCATAGGCGATCACGCCGAGATCGGCGGTGGCATAGGCCTGGAGCACCGAAACGCCGCGGCTCTCGTACTCCGCGCGCAGGCTTGGAAACAGCGCGCCGCCGGAGACCAGCGCCTTGGTCAGCGACGAGACGTCGCGGCCGAGCTCCGCCGCCTTGTCGAGCAGCACCTTGAGATAATCCGGCGTGCCGGCGTAGCCCACGGCGCGCAAGGCGGTGATCGCGTCCACCTGCGCCTCGGTGTTGCCGACCCCGGCCGGATAGACCACGCAGCCGAGCGCGCGCGCGCCATGATCGAGAATGAAGCCGCCCGGCGTCATCTGGTAGGAGAGCGCATTGTGCACGATGTCGCCGGCGCGAAACCCGGCGGCATGAAAGGCGCGCGCCGCGCTCCAGGGATCGTCGCCCTCGCCCTGCGGTNCCCAGATCGGGCCGGGCGACATGAAGATCCGCGCGAAGCTCGAGGCGTCGCCTGCGGCGAAGCCACCGAAGGGCGGCGCCTTTTGCTGGGCCGCCATCAGCTCGGGCTTGCGCAGGACCGGCAGGCTTGCGAGCGCCGCCCGGTCGCGCACCGCCTGCGGATCGACGCCGGCGAGATGCGCGGCCCAGCCGGGCGCATTCGTCATCGCATGCGAGATCTGCCCCGGCAGCCGAGCAAAGAGATCCGCCTCGCGCCGGTCCGGGTCCTGTCCTTCCAGGCGGTCGAAATGGTGTTCGCTCATCGCTTTCCCCATGCACTCAGGCTGATGGTGTTCCCGGTCGCCCCGGGCAATACGACGCCGGTCCGCTGAAAGGCTTCGGCGGCGACGGACGATCTCAAAACTCTGTGTCGGACCAGATCCCGCGGCCGCTCAGGCCAGCCAGCGCTTGCGCCGCTTGTAATGCTTCACGTTTCTAAACGACCGGCGCCCCTCGCCGCCGACCCCAAGGTAGAATTCCTTGACGTCCTCGTTTTCCCGCAATGCCTTGGCGTCGCCATCGAGCACGATGCGCCCCGACTCAAGAATGTAGCCGTAGGTCGCGTAGCGCAGGGCGACATTGGTGTTTTGTTCCGCCAGCAGGAAGGACACGCCTTCCTTGCGGTTCAGTTCCTTGACGATCTCGAAGATTTCCTCGACCAGCTGCGGGGCCAGCCCCATCGACGGCTCGTCGAGCAGGATCATCTTCGGCCGGCTCATCAGCGCCCGGCCGATGGCGCACATCTGCTGTTCGCCGCCGGAGGTATAGCCCGCCTGGCTCGACCGGCGCTCCTTCAGCCTCGGAAAATAGGCATAGACCTTCTCCAGGTCCTGCTTGATCGCGGCCGCCCCGTCGCGGCGCGTATAGGCACCGGTCAGGAGGTTTTCCTCGATCGTCAGATGGCCGAAGCAATGCCGGCCCTCCATCACCTGGATGCAGCCGCGCTTGACGAGATCGTTCGGCGACAGCGCCTGCACCTCCTCGCCCTCGAACAGGATGGCGCCCTTGGTGACATCGCCGCGTTCGGCACCGAGCAGGTTGGACACCGCTTTCAGCGTGGTGGTCTTGCCGGCGCCGTTGGCGCCGAGGAGGGCGACGATGCCCCCCTCGGGCACGGTGAGCGAGACGCCCTTCAACACCAGGATCACGTGATCGTAGATCACCTCGATGTTGTTCACCGACAGGATTGGATTGGCGGACGTCTCGTTCATTTTCAGCTCCACATTATCGGGATCGTGACCGTCGCGACGGTCAGTTGCAGTCCCGCGGAGTGATGTTGTTTTCCGCCGCATAGGCCGCGGAATCCTCTTCGATCAGCGGCATGATCACCGACCGGTCCGGCTCGATGCCGGAGGCAACCACGTGCCAGGTCCCGGCGGCTGCGTCCCACTGCTGGATCAGCACCGTGCCCGGATCGGAATGCACCGAGCAGGAGATTTCCACCGGATAGGTGAAGTTCGGCAGGCCGAGCTCGGCGAGCCGCGCCTCGGTGACGTTCAGCGCCTCGAGGCCTTCACGCACGTCCTTGCCGGTGATCTCGTTGGAGCCCTTGATCTCCATCGCCTTGCGGATGGCCTCGACCGTCCACACGGCGGCGACGAGACCGCGGTTGTAGAGCACCTCGCCGACGCGCTCGCGCTCGCCAGCACCCATGTTGGCGTCATAGACCTTCTCCAGGATTTCCTGGTGCAGCGGGAAGTCGGCGCCCGGAGCGTGGAAGGTGGCGGAGAGATAGCCGTTGGCGCCCTCGCCCGCCGGCGTCACGTCGTGCTCGGACCCGGCCCACCAGTTGCCGATGAAACGGTCCATCGGGAAGCGGATCGAGGAGGCTTCCTTGACCGCGACCTGGTTCATCACGCCCCAGCCCCACATCAGCACCCAGTCGGGCTGCATGCGGCGGATCTGCAGCCAGGTGGCCTTCTGCTCCTGGCCCGGATGGTCGACCGGCAGCAGCTCCAGCTTGAAGCCATGCTTCTTGGCCAGTTCCTCCAGCGTGCGGATCGGCTCCTTGCCGTAGGCCGAGTTGTGATAGACCAGCGCGATCGTCTTGCCGCTGAGCTTGTCCTCGCCGCCCTCGATCGCGGCGGCATAGTTCACCATGCCCGACGCCGCGTCCCAGTAGGTGCCGGGGAAGTTGAAGATCCAGGGGAACACCTTGCCGTTGGCGGCCGACGTGCGGCCGTAGCCCATGGTGAACAGCGGGATCTCGTCGACCGAGGCTTTCGGGATCAGCTGATAGGTGATGCCGGTCGACAGCGGCTGATAGACGAGCGCGCCGCTCTCGCCCTGGTTCTTGGTGTTCTCGTAGCACTCCACGCCTTGCTGCGTGTTGTAGGCCGTCTCGCACTCCACGAAGTTGATCGTGGCGCCGTTGATGCCGCCGTCGCGCTGCTCCAGCAGCTTGAAGTAATCCGCGTAGCCGTTGGCGAAGGGAATGCCGCCCGGAGCATAGGGCCCGGTGCGATAGACCAGCGACGGGATCGTCAGTTCATACGCCTGGGCGGTTGTTGCCGCCAGCGGCGCGGCCACCGCAAGGGCGGCGAGACCGGCTGTCAGATGCTTCAGTTTCATTTCGTTTCCTCCCATGGAACAGGATATCGGGCAGTTGGCTGAGGACGCGTGTTTGTGTGTTGTTTCGCGCTGCCTCAGTAAGGGAAGGGCCACATCCGCAGCTTCTCCTTGGTGATCTGCCAGAGCCGGGCAAGGCCGTGCGGCTCGACGATCAGGAAGAAGATGATGAGAAGGCCCATCAACAGGATTTCCACATGCTTGGCCGTGACCGGCATCATGCCGAACCCGTCGACCATGAAGTTCTTCAGGAAGATCGGCAGAAGCACCAGAAACGCCGCGCCCATGAAGGAGCCGACAATGGAGCCGAGCCCGCCGATGATCACCATGAACAGCACCAGGAACGACACGTTGATGCCGAACACCTCGCCGACCTCGACCGCGCCGAGATAGACGGAAAAGAGCAGCGAGCCGGCCATGCCGATGTAGAAGGACGAGACCGCGAAGGCCGACAGTTTGGTCAGGAGCGGACGCACGCCGATCAGCTCGGCGGCGATGTCCATGTCGCGGATCGCCATCCAGTTGCGGCCCAGCCGGCCGCGCACCAGGTTCTTCGCGATCAGCGCGAAGACCGTGAGAATCGTCAGGCAGAACAGGTATTTCACCCAGGGCAGCGCCGACGGACCGGTCAGCAGGAAGCCGAACATCTCGCGGTCCGGCGCGGTGATCTGCCCGGTCATCGAGTAGTTGTAGAACCAGCCGACCTTGTTGAAGAGCCAGACCAGGAAGAACTGCGCGGCCAGCGTCGCCACCGCCAGGTAGAACCCCTTGATGCGCAAGCTCGGCAGGCCGAACAGCGATCCCACCGCCGCCGTGATCCCGCCCGACAGCAACACGACGAGGATCATGTTCATCTCGGGAAAGGAGGTCATCAGCTTGTAGGAGGCATAGGCGCCGACCGCCATGAACCCGCCCGTGCCGAGCGAGATCTGGCCGCAGTAGCCGACCAGGATGTTGAGGCCCAGCGCCGCCAGCCCGTAGATCAGCAGCGGCAGGAGAACGGCATTCGTCCAGTAGTCGTTGACGAAGAACGGCACGACCAGGAACGCGACCGCGACGAACGTCCACACCACCCAGCGGTCCTGGGCGATCGGAAAGATTGCCTGGTCGCTCTGATAGGACGTCTTGTATTGGCCGGCTTCACGATAAAGCATTGAGGTATCACCCGTCCTGAGAAATGGCCCGCGTCAGACGCGCTCGATGATGCGTTCGCCGAACAGCCCTTGCGGGCGGACCAGCAGGAAGGCGAGCGCNAGCATGTAGGCAAACCAGTTTTCGATCGCGCCGCCGACCATCGGGCCGACGTAGATCTCGGCAAGTTTCTCGCCGACGCCGATGATCAGTCCGCCGACGATGGCGCCGGGAATGGAGGTGAAGCCGCCCAGGATCAGCACCGGCAGCGCCTTCAGCGCGATCAGCGACAGCGAGAACTGGACACCCGACTTGGCGCCCCACAGCGTGCCCGCGACCAGCGCGACGAAGCCGGCGACCGACCAGACGATGACCCAGATGGTCTGCAGCGAGATGCCGACCGAAAGCGCTGCCTGGTGATCGTCGGCCACCGCCCGCAGCGCCCGGCCGATGCGCGTCTTCTGGAAGAAGATGGCGAGGAAGCCGACCAGAACGGCCGCGATCAGCGCCGCGAAGACCTCGAGCTTCTCGATGTAGATGTTGAACGTGTCGAGCATGTAGTCGGAGGCGCCCGACGGCAGGCCGATGTCGAGCACCTTGACGTTCGACCCCCACAGGATGTCGCCGACGCCCTCCAGCACATAGGCCAGCCCGATGGTCACCATGAACAGGATGATCGGCTCCTGGTTGACCAGATGGCGCAGCACGAAGCGCTCCACCGCCCAGGCGACGAAGACCATCACGCCGATGGTCATCACGAAGGCGATCGGCCAGGGCAGGCCGGTCTTTTCCATGATGCCGGCGAAGGTCAGCGCGGCGAACAGGCACATCACGCCCTGTGCGAAGTTGAAGATGCCGGATGCCTTGAAGATCAGCACGAAGCCGAGGGCGACCAGCGAGTACATCACGCCGGCCATCAGACCCGACAGGATCGTTTCGATCAGAAACTCCATCTCACGCTGTCCTTTAGTGTTCGTGCGGAACGCCGAGATAGGCGTCGATCACATCCTGGCTGGCCTGCACCTCGTCGGGCGGGCCATCGGCGATCTTGCGGCCGTAGTCGAGAACCACGACCCGGTCGGAAAGGTCCATGACGACGCCCATGTCGTGCTCGATCAGGGCGATGGTGGTGCCGAACTGCTGGTTCACATCGAGGATGAAGCGGCTCATGTCCTCTTTTTCCTCGAGGTTCATGCCGGCCATCGGCTCGTCCAGCAGCAGGAGTTCCGGCTCCATGGCGAGCGCGCGGGCAAGCTCGACGCGCTTTTGCAGTCCGTAGGGCAGACGCCCGACCGGCGTCTTGCGGATCGCCTGGATCTCGAGGAAGTCGATGATCTCCTCCACCTTGCGGCGGTGCTCGATCTCCTCCTTCAGCGCCGGCCCCCAGTGCAGGCACTGCCAGATGAAGTTGGACTTCATCTTCAGTCCGCGGCCGGTCATGATGTTGTCGAGCGTGGTCATCCCCTTGAACAGCGCCACGTTCTGGAAGGTGCGGGCAATGCCGTTGCTCGCCGCCTCATAGGGCTTCATCTTGCGCCGCACCTTGCCGCGCCAGGTGATCGTGCCCTCCTGCGGATGGTAGAAGCCGTTGATCACGTTGAGCATCGACGTCTTGCCGGCGCCGTTCGGCCCGATGATCGCGCGCACCTCGCCCTTGACGATGTCGAAGGAGATGTTGGTGATCGCCTTCACGCCGCCGAAGGACAGCGACACATTGTCGACGCGCAGCAGCACCTCGCCCTTTTCCATGCCGGAGTGGCCGGCCATGCGGGCGGGATCGACAAAGGCACTCATTCCGCCGCCTCCTGAATGTTGCGCCCCGAGGCGGGGTGAAGGGTCATGTCGCGGATCTCGACGGTGGCCTCGAGCGCGCCCTTGCGGCCGTCCTCATAGGTCACTTCCGTCTTGACGTGTTTCTCGGTCGAGCCGTCGTAGAGCGCCTCGATCAGCGGCGCATAGCGCTCGGCGATGAAGGAGCGGCGCACCTTCTGGGTGCGGGTCAGCTCGCCGTCGTCGGCATCGAGCTCCTTGTGCAGCACCAGGAAGCGCTTGATCTGCGCGCCCGCCATCATCGGCTCGCCGGCAAGGTCCCGGTTCACCTGATCGACGTGACGCTCGATCATGTCATAGACCAGCGGATGCTGGGCCAGCTCCTGATAGGAAGCGTAATTGACGTTGTTGCGCTCCGCCCAGGAGCCCACCGCCGTCAGGTCGATGTTGACGAAAACGCCGCAGAAGTCGCGCCCGTCGCCGAAGGCCACGACCTCCTTCACATCGGGGAAGAACTTCAGCTTGTTCTCGATGTATTTCGGCGCGAACAGGGCGCCGCTCGTCAGCTTGCCGACGTCCTTGGCCCGGTCGATGATCTTGAGATGGCCGTTGTCGGCGATGAAGCCGGCGTCGCCGGTCAGCACCCAGCCGTCCTCGGTCTTGGTCGACTTCGTCGCCTCGTCGTTCTTGTAGTAGCCGACGAAAACGCCCGGCGAGCGGTAGAGCACCTCGCCGTTTTCCGCGATCTTCAGCTCCACCTGGGTGGCCGGCTTGCCGACCGTGTCGCCATAGATCTCGCCGTCGGGCTGCATGGTGATATAGACGCTGGCTTCCGTCTGGCCGTAGAGCTGCTTGAGGTTCAGCCCGAGCGAGCGGTAGAAGCGGAAGATTTCCGGGCCGATGGCCTCGCCGGCGGTGTAGCCGACCTTGAGGCGGGTGAAGCCCATTTGGTTCTTCAGCGGTCCGTAGACCAGGATCTCGCCCAGCCAATAGGCCAGACGGTCCTTCAGGCCGACGTCCTCGCCGTTGAGGATGCGCTCGCCGACCCGCTTGGCCACGCCCATGAAGACGTCGAACATCTTCTTCTTGAGTTTGCTGGCGTCCTCCATGCGCACCATGATGTGCGTCAGAAGGCCCTCGAAGACGCGCGGCGGCGCGAAAAAATAGGTCGGCGCGATCTCGCGGCGGTCGGACAGCACCGTCTCCAGGCTCTCCGGACAATTGACGCAATATCCGGCCGTATAGGCCTGGGCGAGCGAGAACACATGGTCGCCGATCCAGGCCATCGGCAGATAGGCGAGCGTTTCCTCGTGCTCGTCGAGCTTGTCGAAGGCGTTGCCGTTGCGGCCCGAGATCACGAGATTGTCGAAGGAGAGCATGACGCCCTTGGGCCGTCCGGTGGTGCCGGAGGTGTAGAGCATCACCGAGATGTCGTCGCCCTTGCCCTTGGCGATCCGCTCCAGCCAGGCGCGCTCGCGCGCCGGATCGGCATCGAGCGCCTTGCGCCCCACCGCCTGCATCTCCTCGAAGGAATGCAGCCGCGTATGGTCATAGTCGCGCAGGCCCCTGGGATCGTCGTAGATGACGTGTTCGAGCCGCGGCAGCCCCTCCGACATCGACAGGAGCTTGTCGACCTGCTCCTGGTCCTCCACGCAGGCAAACCGCACCTCGGCGTGCTCCAGCACGAAGGCCATTTCCTCCGCGACACTGTCGGAATAAAGCGGCACCGGCACGCCGCCGAGCGACTGCGCGGCAACCATCGTCCAGTAGAGACGCGGCCGGTTGGTGCCGACGATGGCGATCCTGTCGCCCTCGGTGAAGCCGATGTCCTGCAGGCCGATGGCGAAGGTCCGGATTTCCTCCAGGACCTCCGACCAGCTCCAGGCCTGCCAGATTCCGAGATCCTTTTCGCGCATTGCCGGACGGTCAGCAAAGACCTTGGCGTTGCGCAACAGGATTTTCGGAAAGGTGTCCTCGTCGAGGCGCTCGACGACGGGCGACCCTGCCATTGCGTTTCTTCCCCTCTTTGCGCCCCTGTTTTGCCGGGGTCGCATAATTCTTTGGCGCTATCAGACTACCAACGATCCGCCGGATCAAGCCTTTCTCTCTTTTTGGAGAATTACAGGCGAGTGACGCGGATCTGAGCGCAAGGGAAGGCTACGGGCCGGTCATTGCGCCAGTATGTGCCAATTGCAACGAAATGTTTCAAAGCGGCGGGCCGGCGGACGGGTGTTTTCGTTCGACAGCCCGGCGACTTTGCGTAAACTCGCCCCATGTCCAGCGGCGACCTTTTCCGCGACCGCCTCGATCTGCTGCAGGCGGCGCTCGACCACATCAACCAGGGTTTTTCCGTTTTCGACGGCGATCTGCGGCTTGTGGCGTGGAACCGCCAGCTGTTCGAGATGCTGGACTTTCCGTTTCACCTGGCAAAGCGCGGCACCCATCTGGAGGCCTTCCTGGAGGTGAACGCCGCGCGCGGCGAATATGGCGAGGGCGATGTCGCCGAACTGGTCGCCCGGCGGGTGGAGCGCGCACGCCTCTTCGAGCCGCATAATTTCGAGCGCATCCGCCCCGACGGTCAGGTGGTTCTGGTCACCGGCGCGCCGCTGCCCGAGGGCGGCTTCGTCACCACCTACACAGACGTCACCCGCGAGCGCGAGCATCAGGCATCGCTGGAGCGCACGGTGGAAGAGCGCACCCGCCAGCTGCGCCAGAGCGAGGACTGGCTGCGCCTCGTCACCGACAACGTGCCGGCGCTGGTCGCCTATCTCGGCCCCGGGCCGGTCTTTCGCTTCGCCAACCGCCGCTACGCCAAATGGTTCGACCAGACGGTGGAATCCATGATCGGCAAGCGCGCGGAGGACGTGATCGGACCGGAGCTCTACCGCGAGATCGCCCCGCATATCGAGAAGGCGTTTCGCGGCCATGCGGTCTCCTACGAATATTCGCGCGCCCGCCCCGACGGCCGCCTCGTGCACATGCGCTCGACGCTGATCCCCGATCGCACGCTCGACGGGCGCACGCTCGGCTGTTTCGTGCTGTCGCTCGACGCCACCGACCAGAAGCGCAGCGAGACCGCGCTCGCCCACGCCCAGCGCATGGAGGCCGTCGGCCAGCTGACCGGAGGCCTTGCCCATGACTTCAACAACCTCCTGACCATCATCATCGGGAACGTGCTGGCGCTGCGCCGCCGGGCCGACGCGCCCGCCATGCCGGATCTCGCCGCCCATCTCGACCCGATCCTCCACGCCGCGCAGCGCGGCGCCGATCTCACCCGGCGGCTTTTGGCCTTTGCGCGCGGCGATGCCCCCAACACCAGGCCGGTGCGCCTGTCCGGCATTATCGCCAACATCGAGGGGCTGGTGGCCGGCTCGCTTCCTTCCGCGATGTCCTGGGCGACCGCCATCGGCGATGACAATCTGGTGGCGGAGGTCGACCCGGCCGAGCTGGAAAACGCGCTGGTCAATCTGGTGCTGAACGCCCGCGACGCCATGCCGGACGGCGGTCGCGTCTCGCTCTCGCTCACCCGGCTGCAACTGTCCGACACCCAGGCCGACCGGCTCGGCGTGGAGCCCGGTGCCTATGCGCAGATCCTTGTCGGAGACACCGGCACGGGCATGAGCGAGGATGTGCGCCGGCAGGCGTTCGACCCTTTCTTCTCCACCAAGCCCTTTGGCACCGGCAGCGGCCTCGGCCTGCCGACCGTCTACGGCTTCGCGCGCCGGGCGGGCGGCAATGTGGTGATCGATTCGCAACCGGGCCGCGGCACCGACATCCGCATCCTCTTGCCAGCGCTGTCGGGCGCGGACACCCAGGGCGATAACCCCGAGGAGCCGCATCCCGCGAAGGGCAACGGCGAACTGGTGCTTCTCGTCGACGACGACGAGGCGGTGGCGAATGTGGTGCGGGACCAGCTCTGCGCGCTCGGCTACACCGTCCTGGTGACGACGGAGGCCCGCGACGCCATCGATCTTGTGCGCGACGTCGCTGACATTCGCGCGGTCCTAAGCGACATCGTCATGCCGGGACAGGTCAACGGCCTCGCCCTCGTCGAGGAGCTGCGCCGCATACGTCCAGGTCTGCCGCTGGCGCTGATGACCGGCTACCGCGAGGGCCCGGCCGAGGAGGCGACCCGCCCGGCTTGTCCCGTCCTGCCCAAACCCTTTACAAGCAACATGCTGGCGAAAACGATGAGCGAGATACTCGCCCCATGATCACCTCCGGATCCCATCGCGACATGGCCGCGCCCGAAGGCGACGGCATGCAGATCCTCGTCGTGGAGGATGACGCCGACATCCGCGCGCTGCTGTGCGACACGCTCGCCACCTACGGCTTTCGCGCCAGCGGTTTCGCCACCGCCGAGGCCGCGCTGCATGAGATCGCCCGGCAGATGCCCGCCGCCGTGATCCTCGACCTTGGCCTGCCGGACATGGACGGCATGGAAGCGATCAACCGCATCCGCGCGCGCGGGTCCGTGCCCATTCTGGTGCTGTCGGCGCGCGCCCATGCCTCCGACCGGATCATGGGGCTTGAGTTCGGCGCCGACGACTATGTGGTGAAACCCTTCGACCCGCGCGAGATCGTCGCCCGCATCCGCTCGCTGCTGCGCCGTGCCAACCCGCCGGACCAGCAAGCCGAAACGGACGTGAAGGCCGCGCGCTTCGCCGGCTGGCGCTTCGAGCCGGGATCGCACCGGCTGGTCGCCCCCGACGGCGAGGAGAGCTTTCTCTCCACCGGCGAGGCGACCCTGCTGACGGCCCTTCTGAAAGCCCCGAAACGGGTGCTAACCCGCGACCACCTGCTGGAGCACGGCGGGCGCGACGACACGCTCGACCGGGCGATCGACGTGCGCATCTCGCGCATTCGCAAGAAGCTGACCCGCCCGGACGAACCGACCCTGATCCGCACCGTCTACGGGTCCGGCTACATGCTCACCGCCCAGGTCGACTGGAGCTGACGCGGGCCGCACGGCCCGCGCGCGCCTCTCCCCCTATTCGGCGGCGAGCTTCGCCGCTTCCGGATTGCGATAGGCCGCAAGCAGGTCCGGCACCTTCGCCTCCGCCCGTTTCGCGGATGTTTCCCGCACCGGTCCGAAGCCCTTTATGCCTTCCGGATAGGCCAGAAGCGCCAGGGCCTGATCGGCATTGGCCTGGGAGAGCGTTCCCGCGACCTCCTCGACCACCGCGACATAGTCGTCGCGCAACCGGCGCTCCATGCGCCGTTCCGCCGTGCGGCCGAAGACATCCAGCGCCCCGCCGCGCAGACCTTTCAGCCGCGCCAGCATGCGGAACACCGGCAGGACCCANGGTCCGAAGCGGCGCTTGGCCGGCCGGCCGGTGCGCGGGTCCGTGCGGCTCAGCATCGGCGGCGCGAGGTGGAACTCCAGCCGCTCGTGGCTTTCGAAGGTCTCCGCGAGCTGGTCGGCGAAGGCCCCGGAGGTGAACAGCCGCGCGACCTCGTATTCGTCCTTGATCGCCATCAGGCGGAACAATTCGCGCGCCGCGGTGCGGACGATCTCCTCACCCTTGTCGCCGAGACCCGCCGCCCGCTGGCGCAGGGCCGCGACATGCTGCGCGTAGCGCTTGGCATAGTCGGCGTCCTGATACTCGGTAAGGAAGGCGACCCGGCGCGCCACCATCTCGTCGAGCGTTTCCGACAGCCGGCGGTGCGCCAGCGCCTCCGGACGGCTCCGTGCCAGACGCTCGACGGCCTGCGGATCGACGGCGGCGACCCGGCCCCAGGCGAAGGCGGCAAGGTTCATCTCGACCGAGACCTTGTTCAGGCGGATCGCCTCCTCGATCGAATCCCGGGTGAGCGGCAGTGCGCCGAGCTGCCAGCCGTAGCCGAGCAGGAACATGTTGGCGGCAATCGCGTCGCCGAAGATCTGCGTGGCGACCTCGGTCGCATCGATGAACCGGCTGGCGTCGCTGCCCGCCGCGGCTTCGATGGCGGCAACCAAGCGACGGCCCGGCAGGCTGAAATCGGGATCGCGGGCGAAATCGCCGGGCAGCGTTTCATGCGTGTTGATGACGGCCGTGGTGCGGCCCTGTTTCATCGCCGTCAGCACCTTGGCGGATCCGGCCACCACGATGTCGCAGCCAAGCACCAGGTCGGCGCTCCCCGGTCCGACGCGGATCGCGGAGATATCCTCCGGCCGCGGCGCAAGCTTCAGGTGACTGGTCACCGCGCCGCCCTTTTGCGCAAGGCCCGCCATGTCGATGATGCCGCAGCCGAGGCCGTCGAGATGGGCGGCCATGCCGAGCACCGCGCCAATGGTCACCACGCCGGTGCCGCCGACACCGGTGATCAGCACCGAATGGGTCTGCGTCAGCGGCGCGATCTTTGGCTCCGCAACCTCCGGCGCCGGCGGCGGCGACACCGCGCGCCCCTTGAGCACGCCGCCCTTGACGCTGACGAAGGAGGGACAGAAGCCCTTCACGCATGAAAAATCCTTGTTGCAAGACGACTGGTCGATGGCGCGCTTGCGGCCCCATTCCGTCTCCACCGGCTGGATGGCGACGCAGTTCGACTGGATGCCGCAATCGCCGCAGCCCTCGCAGACCAGTTCGTTGATCACGATCCGCTCGTCGGGATCGGGGAACAGGCCGCGCTTGCGCCGGCGGCGCTTTTCCGCGGCACAGGTCTGGTCGTAGATCAGGACGGTGAGCCCTTCGATGCCGGCCAGTTCCCGCTCCACCGCGATCAGGTCGTCGCGATGGTCGATGCTGGTGTTCTCCGGCCAGTTGGTCGTCGGCGGGTATTTTCCCGGCTCGTCGGTGACGATCGCCACGCGGCGCGCGCCCTCCGCCGCCACCTGGCGGGCGATCTCTGGAACCGTCAGTCCGCCGTCATGGGCCTGGCCGCCGGTCATGGCGACCGCGTCGTTGTAGAGGATCTTGTAGGTGATGTTGACGCCGGCGGCATGAGCGGCGCGGATCGCCAGCGCACCGGAGTGATTGTAGGTGCCGTCGCCGAGGTTCTGGAACACATGGCCGGTGCGCGAGAACGGCGCCTCGCCGATCCAGTTGGCGCCCTCGCCGCCCATCTGGGTGTNGCCTTCNNNNTTGCGGTCCATNNACTGNNCCATNNAGTGNCAGCCNATNCCGGCATANNCGCGCGCTNCCTTCNGGNANNACNGTNGAGGAATTATGCGGACAGCCGGCACAGAAATAGGGGCTGCGCACCGCAACATCGCCGGTGCTGGCGAGCCGCTCGCGACGACCTTCCAGATCCGCGAGCGCGGCACCGAGCGCTTCGGTCGGGCGACGCTCCTGCAGCCGGCGGCCGATCTCAAGCGCGATATGCATGGGTTCAAGCGCCGCCGGCGCCGGGAAGAGCACGCGCCCCTCCTCGTCCTGCTTGCCGATGATCGCCGGCGCGTCGCGCGTGCCGTAGAGGATTTCCTTCGCCTGCCCCTCGATCAGGCCGCGCTTTTCCTCCACGAAGACCAGCAGTTCCAGTCCATTGGCAAAATCGCGCATCCGGCTCGCATCGAGCGGCCACGGGCAACCGATCTTCAGGAAGGCCAGCCCGTGGTCGGCTGCCGCCACCTCGTCGAGACCGAGCATGTCGAGCGCTTCCAGCACATCGAGATAGCTCTTGCCGGTGGAGACGATGCCGATCCGGGGCGAGCGCCCGCCGGACAGCACCACCCGGTCGAGCGGATTGGCGGCGATGAAGGCGCGCGCCGCGGGAAGCTTGACGTTGTGCAGCCGGGCTTCCTGGGTCAGCGCATGTTCGGCGGGGCGGATGTGCGGCCCGCCCTCGGGAAAGGCGAAATCGGGAAAGATCGGCATGACCCGGTCGATCCGCCCGTCGATGGAGGCTGTCGACTCGACATTGTCCTTGACCAGCTTCAGGCCCGCCCACAGCCCGGAGAAGCGCGACAGCGCCCAGCCGTAGAGGCCGAAGTCGAGGATTTCCTGCGCGCCGGCGGGATTGAGGATCGGCATCATCGCGTCGACCAGCGCGAATTCCGACTGATGCGCGGTCGTCGAGCTTTCGCAGGTGTGGTCGTCGCCCATCAGCGCCAGCACGCCGCCATGCGGCGAGGTGCCGGCAAGATTGGCGTGGCGGAAGGCATCGCCCGAGCGGTCGACGCCCGGCCCCTTGCCGTACCAGATGCCGAAGACGCCGTCGTATTTGCCCTCGCCGCGCATCTGCGCCTGCTGGGTGCCCCAGAGCGCGGTCGCGGCCAGATCCTCGTTGATCGCCGGGCGGAAGACGACATCCGCCGGGGTCAGCAGCTTCGTCGCGCGCTGGAACTGCTGGTCGAGCGCGCCGAGCGGCGAGCCGCGGTAGCCCGTCACATAGCCGGCGGTGTTGAGGCCGGCCTGCCGGTCGCGTTCCTTCTGCATCAGCACGAGGCGGATGAGCGCCTGCGTGCCGGAAATGAAGATCCGCTCCTTGCTGAGGTCGAACTTGTCGTCGAGCGAAACCCGATTGCGCGTCATGTGATGTGCGATCCCTTGGCAAGTAGGCACCCGGTCGGGCGCAGGCATGTCTCAAGCCCCGAAGGGCACCCGACAGGGCGCGCCCGCTCCGGGACCTGCGTGTTGCGACCAGTTAACAGCCTAGCCCCTGCCCGGATCAAGCGTTGCGCGAGGGCGGGTGGAACCTGTGCATCCGCAAAGGAGAACGGGCGGGCGCATGGTCTGCGTCCGCCCGTTGGGTGTGTCCCGTGCCCTAGAAGCTCAGCGACACGTCGCGATGGCTGGAGTTGCAGGCGGCGACATAGAGCGCCTGCTCGCGCGGCAGCGCCGGCTGGCCGCGCAGGCCGATGGTGTCCTTGATCGCATCGTTATAGGCCATCAGCTGCGGCAGAAGCTCCTGCTTCGCCCGCTGGCGCCAGGCCATATCCGCCTCGAACAGGGTGATGGCTTCGGCGATCGCGGCGCGCGCGGCTTCCCTGTCCGGCGTGCGCGAGCGCATCGCCGAGCGCGCATCATTGACGGCGGAGCGCACGTCGCGCGCGCCCTCGATGTCGCTGAAGATGCCGCGCACGTCGGTGACCCGCTCCACGAAGGCCTCCGGTTCCATCGTTTCAAGCTCCTGGGCGAGACCGCGCAGTGCGTCCTCGCTGGCCGCCAGCCTGTCCACGTCTGAGATCACCTTCATGAGTTCGCCAAGCGGCTCATAGGCATCGTCCACGGCCCGGCGATAGTCACGCCGCGCCTGGTTTTCCGCCCCCTGGATCTTGGCGAAGGTCGAGTGGGTGTCCTCCCAGGCCGCCGGGATCTGCGCGACCAGAGCGGCGCGGTCGGTCTTGAGGTCCTCGATCTGCCGGGTAGCGCGTTCGCCGCGCGCGGCCGAATAGATCTGCCCCTCGCCCGACCGGCGCACGATCAGCTCGAGATCGGTGATGCGCTCGTCGATGCGCCTTATGTCGCGCTCGATCGCGCGCACCGTCACATGCAGCGGGCGATAGTCGACCGCGGCGACCGCAACGGCGGCTTCCGCCTCGGCGATCTGCGACATCAGCGTCAGGCTTTCCTCAGCCTTGTCGAAGCTCTCCGCCAGATCCTCGCGCAGGTCTTCCGGCACATAGGACAGATCGAGCGCCTTCGCCGTCTGGATGGCGGCGCGAATGTCGGCGCCGTTTTCCGCGAACTGCTCCTGGACGTAGTTTTCCATGCAGTACTGCAGCCGCGGATTGAGCGGCGGCGGCGCGGTCTCCGACAGCAGCGACGACCGGTTCGGCAGATAGTTCACCAGCGACGGATAGAAGCCGACGATGCCGAGCGCCACAAGCTGCAGCGTGATGAAGGCGATCACGCCCTTGTACATCGCCGTCGTCTTCACCGTCGCCGGCGCCACGCCGCGCAGGTAGAACAGCGCGAAGCCGAAAGGCGGCGTCAGGAACGACGTCTGGATGTTCAGGCCGATCATCACGCCGAGCCAGACCGCCGTCACATTGGCGGACGGATCGGCCAGCAGGATCGGCGCCACGATCGGCACGACGACCACGGCGATCTCGATGAAGTCGAGGAAGAAGCCGAGGACGAAGATCACCAGCATGACGATCAGGAACTGCATCCAGAAGCCGCCGGGCAGCCCTTGCAGGAACTCCTTGACCAGCTCCTCGCCACCGAAGGCGCGGAAGGCCGAGGTCAGCATGGCCGCGCCGAGCAGGATGATGAAGACCAGCGACGACGTCTTGGCCGTCTCCAGCATCACCCCCTTCAGCGTGTCCTGGATCTTCAGCGTGCGCCAGCCGCTCCAGAAGATGGCGAGGAGCAGCAGCGACACCGCGATCAGCGCCACGATCAGGCCGATCAGGTCGGCGCTGGTGTCGATCCGCTTGATGTTGATCTCATGGAAGCTGACGACCAGCGCGATGGCCAGGAGAGCCAGCACGGCCAGGATCGCGGGCGTGTATTTGCCCTTCTCGCCGTCGCTCAGCCGGTAGCCGGCCATGATCATGGCGCCGATCGCGCCGATGGCACCGGCCTGGTTGACGGTGGCGACGCCGGCGATGATCGATCCCAGCACCAGGAAGATCAGGGCGAGCGGCGGGAACAGCGTCAGCACGACCTTCACCAGGAAGTCGCGGTCGAACTTGCCGCCGTAATGCACGGCCGGCGCCGACTTCGGGTTCAGGATCGCGAACCCCATGATGAACAGCATGTAGAGGCCGACGAGCACCAGCCCCGGCAGGAAGGCGCCGAGGAACATCTCGCCGGCGCTCGTCGAGGTGACCGCGAAATCGGACGGCATCGACAGTTCGCCGGTGCTTTCCTTGTAGAGCGTCTGGCGGATCGACCCGGCCTGGTCGACGGCACTTGCCAGCTGGTCGGCCAGGATGATGAGCACGATGGAGGGCGGGATGATCTGCCCGAGCGTGCCGGAGGCGGCGATGGTGCCGGTGGCAAGCGAGGGCGAGTAATTGTTGCGCAGCATCGCCGGCAGCGAGATCAGGCCCATCGCCACCACGGTGGCGCCGACGATGCCGGTGGTCGCCGCCAGCAGCGCGCCCACGAAGACGACGGAAATGCCAAGCCCGCCCGGGATCGGGCCGAACAGCTGCGCCATGGTGACCAGCAGGTCCTCGGCGATCTTCGAGCGCTGCAGCATGATGCCCATGAAGACGAACAGCGGGATCGCGATCAGCGTATCTCGCTCCGCCTCCCAGTAGACGCCGCGGAAGTTCGTGACGCCGGCGCTGAGCCATTGCGACGGCCCGCCGTGCGAGAAGAAGGCATCCGTTTCACCGGCGAACAGATAGCCGCTCAGGGCGGCGATCCCGATCGTCAGGATCGCCGATCCGGGCAGCGCGAAGGCAACCGGAAAGCCCGACCCGAGTGCGCCGGCCATCAGGATAACCAGCAGAGCGAGAAAAAAGAGTTCCATCGTCCGAGACCCGTCGGCATGAGGCTACGGACAGCTGTCGCACGCGACAGCGTCCGCACCGGCTAGAAGGTTTCAGGAGCAGCCGGACGGCTGCCCCTCGATCGCAGAAGTCAATGTGCGGCGGCGCCCGACATCTCGCGTCCGCCCGGATCCTCGCGAATGTCGGCTGCCGCCTCCAGCAGATAGGCCGTGAAGAGGATCAGCATCGACACGGCGAAAACGCCGAGGAAGCCCGCCATCAGATATTTGACGTAGAGGCCGAAGCCGGCCTGCGTCGTCTCGTAGGACAGGATCGGCGCGTTGATGATGTTCTGCTTGCCGCCCATCCCGATGATCAGGATGGTCCAGCACAGGCTCATGCCGAGAAAGACCGAGCCGATCGCGTTCACGTAACCCTTGGTGCGCGACTTGAAGGCGGCATAGAACACGTCGACGCGCACATGGCCCTCGTCCCACAGGGTATAGGCGCTGGCGAAGAGGAAGAGCGCCGCGTACCAGAACCGCACCAGGTCGGCCATGAACGCCTGCTCGTAGGAAAAGATGAAGCGCCCGATCACGATCAAGAGCTCCGCCGCGACGACCAGCAGCGCCAGCCAGGTGAAGCCGAGCGTGCGGGTGAAGGCGGCGAGAACCACCGAGAGCGCGATCAGCGGCATGTGGACATAGGGCCCGCGGTACTGCGACCGCCCGAGATCGCTTGCAAGCGACTCGCCGACAAGGCCGTCGAGCAGGCCTTCGACCCGCAGGAAGGAGATCACGGAATCGACGCCGCCGACGATCAGCACGGCGAAGAAGGCGGCGCGGATCAGGAACCCGTTGATCGCGACCATCTTCCGGCTGTCGCTGCGCAATGCCACCGACGGCGAGCGCAGCACGTATCCGGTCGCGACACCGATCAGCGCCGCATAGAGCAGCAACTGGGCCCAGGACAGCGCCATACCGCCGTTGCCGTTGGCCACGCCGCCGAAAATCGGGGCGATGCCGGGGAGATCGTGCCAATACGTCAGGTAATTGTTGAGAACGAACGCCGCCATCACGGCCAGCATGGTCCATCCGAACCAGCGAACGGTGAGCGCGCTCCGATCAGAACCCCGCATCGGGCGGAGAGGCCCATTGGCGGCGTCCGAAGCCCCTGCGAAGGACGACATGTCGGATTAGCCTCTTGCAATGAGGGACAAGGGGGTGCGGAAACGGGACGGAGCGACAAGGCCCCGTCCCGCAAGTCACACCGGCACGTCGATCGATCAGATCGAGATGCCCAGCACGCGGTTGCGCTGAACCGTGTAGCCCGTGTCCGCAAGCAGCATCCAGCGGCCGATTTCCGAGCGCGCCTTCAGGAAGCTGTCGTGGGTCCGCGCAGCGAGATCGCTGTGCTCGCGGGTTTCCTCGAAGACTTCCGCAGCGGCTTCGCCGAACGCATCATAGACTTCGTCATTGAAGCGACGCAGTTCCACGCCGTGTTCGTTGATCAGCTTGTCGAGATACACGCCGTTGTTGGCATTGCTCTCGGCCATCTGCAGGGCGTTTTCTTCCATGCAGGCGGCTTCGATGATCGCCTGGTCGGTCTTCGACAGGCCGTCGAACCAGGCCTTGTTCATGCCCAGCGCGAGCTGCGAGCCCGGCTCATGCATGCCCGGATGGTAGTAGTACTTGGCGGCTTCGTAGAACTTCATGAAGTAGTCGTTCCACGGGCCGACCCACTCGGTGGCGTCGACGGCGCCGGAGACCAGGTTTTCATAGATCTGGCCGCCCGGAAGGGAGACCGGAGACGCGCCGAGCTTCGCCATGACGTCGCCGCCAAGGCCCGGAATACGCATCTTCAGACCCTTGAGGTCGTCCGCGGTCTCGATTTCCTTGTTGAACCAGCCGCCCATCTGCACGCCGGTGTTGCCGGCGGCGAAGTTCTTGACGCCGAATTCGGCACCGAGCTCGTCCCAGAGCTCCTGGCCGCCGCCGTACTTGATCCAGGCGTCGATCTCGGCATAGGTCAGGCCGAACGGAACGGCCGTGAAATAGGCCCATGCCGGGTGCTTGCCCTTCCAGTAGTAGTCGGCGCCGATGTAGGCCTGCGCGTTGCCGGACGCCACTTCGTCGAAGGAGTCGAACGCACCGACGCGCTCGCCTGCGGCGAAATACTGGACGTTGATTCGGCCTTCGGTCAGCTCGCCGATGCGTGCGGCAAGGCGCTGCGCGCTCGTGCCCAGGCCCGGAAAGTCACGCGGCCACGTCGACACGATGACCATGTCGGTGGTGGACTGCGCAATGGCCGGTGCGGCGAGCGTGGTGGCTGCAGCAGCTGCACCAGCGCCAAGTCCGGCGTTTTTCAGAAATGAACGGCGATCCATACTTCTCCTCCCACAGAGAAAGAAAAACCCTGTCGACAACGTGTTCCGCTGCGCGACCTTGAAAGTGCCTTCTTGGTTATAGGCACCGTGTCTATGATATAAAGCCCATGTCGATGCCTGAGACAAGTGCATCCGATTGCAAGTGGGGAATTTTTTTTACCACTCGCGCGTTTCATCCCGCCACCGCCGACCGGTCCCGCAATTTCTCCGGAGCCTTCATGAAAAAGCCTGTCGTCCTTGTCAGCACCGACATCAAACCGCTTGATGGTTTCGAATGGCACGCTGTCATTTCCGCCTATGTCGATGCCGTCGCCCATGGCGCGGATGCCGTTCCGCTGATGCTTCCCTGTCTCGGCGCGGCGCTGGATCTGGACAGCGTTCTGGACCGCGTCGACGGCGTCCTGCTCACCGGATCGCGGTCGAACGTCCATCCCTCCCTCTACGGCGGCGAGGCCAGCGAGGCGAACGGCCCCTACGACACACGCCGTGACGGAACCACCCTTCCGCTGATCCGTCGTGCCGTCGAGCGCCGGTTTCCGATCTTCGGGATCTGTCGCGGCCTGCAGGAGGTCAATGTCGCGCTCGGCGGGTCGTTGATCACGGAGGTGCAGGAACTGGAAGGCCGGCGCGACCATCGCGCGCCCGAGGCCGACGACCAGGACGCCCGTTTCGCGCTCGCCCATCATGTCGAGATCTCTCCCGGCGGGCGCCTCGCCAAGGTGCTCGGCGATGCCCGCATCGACGTCAACTCGCTGCACCGCCAGGCCGTCGGGCGCCTCGCCCCCGGATTGAGTGTCGAGGCAACGGCGGAAGACGGCACAGTGGAAGCCGTTTCCTTCGACGCCGTGCCGGGCTTTGCCTTTGCCACCCAGTGGCATCCCGAGTACTGGGTCGGCAGCGACGCGGCATCGGCCCGGCTGTTTGCAGCCTTCGGCGACGCGCTGCGTGCCCATATGCGGATGCGCCACGACGCGCTGGATGCCGCGGAATGACCCCCTCGCGCCCGCCGCGTGAACGAGACAGGACCTGACCCCATGGCTCACGAACATCCGCACGGACATTCCCACAATCACGGCGATCACGATCACGGGTCCCATATGGACGAAACGGATGCGCGGGTGCGCGCGCTTGAATCCGTGCTTGTCGAGAAGGGCTATGTCGATCCGGCCGCCCTCGACGTCCTGATCGAGACCTATGAGACCAAGGTCGGCCCGCACAACGGCGCAAGGGTCGTCGCGAAAGCCTGGAGCGACCCGGAATTTCGCGACTGGCTGCGCGAGGACGCCACCGCCGCCATTCATTCGCTCGGCTACATCGGCCGCCAGGGCGAGCATATGGTTGCGGTCGAAAACACGCCGGAGGAGCACAATATGGTCGTCTGCACCCTGTGCTCCTGCTACCCGTGGCCGGTGCTCGGCCTGCCGCCCGTCTGGTACAAGTCCGCGCCCTACCGGGCCAAGGCCGTGCGCGACCCGCGCGGCGTGCTGGCGGACTTCGGCGTCACCCTGCCGGACAGGACCCGGATCCGCGTCTGGGATTCCACTGCCGAAATCCGCTATCTGGTCATCCCCATGCGCCCCGCCGGCACCGACGGGTGGAGCGAGGAGGCGCTTGCCCGTCTCGTCACGCGCGACAGCATGATCGGCACCGGGCTCGCGCTAGTGCCTGGCGAAGCCGAAGGCGCGGCACAATGAACGGCGCACAGGATCTCGGCGGCATGATGGGCTTCGGTCCCGTCGTGCCCGAACCGGTGAAGCCGCTGTTTCACGCCAATTGGGAACCGCGCGCCTTCGCGCTGACGCTTGCCATGGGCGCCACCGGCGAATGGACCATCGACATGGCGCGCTTTGCCCGCGAAAGCCTGCCGCCACCGGTCTATCTCACCTCCAGCTACTATCAGATCTGGCTGGCCGGTCTGGAACGGCTTCTGGAGGAGCGCGGGCTTGTCACGGAGGAGGAGATCGCGGCGGGCCGAAGCCTCGTCGACAGCCGCCCGGTCAAGCGCGTGCTCGCCGCCGACAAGGTCGCCGAAACGCTTGCGCGCGGCGGCCCGACCGAGCGCGACGCCGCCACCCCGGCGCGTTTCAAACCGGGTGACCGGGTCCGCGCCAGGACGATGAACCCCACCGGCCACACTCGCATTCCGCGCTACTGCCGGGGCCATGTCGGCACCGTCGAGGCGATCCACGGCGTGCATGTGTTTCCCGACACCAGTGCGGCTGGCGCCGGGGAAAACCCCGCCTGGCTCTACGGCGTCGCCTTCGACGGCCGGGAGATCTGGGGCGAGGACAGCGCGCAAGGCGTCAGCCTGCGCATCGACCTGTGGGAGCCCTATCTTGACCCTGCCTGAGACCCCGCCGTCCGGCGCGCCGGACCATCCGCCGCAACACCTGTTCGCCGATCTGCCGCGCGCGCAGGACGAGCCGGTGTTCCGCGCGCCCTGGGAGGCGCGCGCCTTCGCGCTGGCCGTTTCCCTGCATGCCAAGGGTCTTTTCACCTGGGGCGAATGGGCCGAAACGCTCTCGCAGACCATTCGCGACGCCCAGGCGGCCGGCGACCCCGATTGCGGCGACAGCTACTACCGCCACTGGCTGGCGGCGCTGGAACGGCTGGTCACCGATCGCCGCGTTACCACCCGCGACCGTCTCGACGCGCGGCGCGACGCCTGGGAGCGGGCGGCCGCTGCAACCCCGCATGGCGAGCCGATCGAGCTCGGACGCGACGGGCGGCCGGTGCCGCCGGCCTGATCGCCGAAACCTGCGTTTCAAGCCCCTGTCTTCCCTCCGGTGCCGCCGTCGGGGCGCGCGCTCGGGAGAGCGGTTGCACAGTTGCGCGTTCCGGTTGGTGGTCGCGGCACGGCACCCGCGTCATAAGGCAGGCTGGAAAAGCCCGGCGCGGCGGTCTACAACTGGCTGCAACCCTTGGTTTTTCCGGCCTTGAAACCCGACCGCCTCGCCTGGATGACACCCATGCCCATCGCCGACCGCCCGATGCTCGGTATTCTTCTGATGACCGGCTTTTGCGTGCTCGCGCCGCTTGGCGATTCCATTGCCAAGATCCTGGGCGACACCATCCCGCTTGCGCAGCTTTTGTTCGTGCGGTTCGCCATGCAGGCGATGATCCTCGTGCCGCTGGCGGTTGCCAGCCGCATCGACCTCAGGCTGTCGCCCCGGATCCTGCGGCTGACGCTCCTGCGCACGTTGCTGCATATTGCCGGGATCGGCGCGATGTTCGCCTCGCTGCGCTACCTGCCGCTTGCCGATGCCATCGCCATCGCCTTCGTCATGCCGTTCCTGATGCTGTTGTTGGGCAAATTCGTCCTCGGCGAACAGGTCGGCCCCTACCGGCTCGGTGCCTGTCTGGTCGGCTTCGTCGGCACCCTGCTGGTGATCCGCCCGAATTACGCCGAGGTCGGCGCCCCGGCACTTCTGCCGCTTGTCGTGGCCATCGCCTTCGCGCTGTTCATGCTCGTCACCCGACAGGTCGCCAAGGCCGCCGACCCGATCGCGCTCCAGGGCGTGAGCGGCGTGATCGCAAGCGTTCTGATCGGCGCGATGATAGTCCTCGCCCCCGACCACAGCGGCGTGGCCTTTCCCTTCGACCTGCCCTCGCCGCGCGACACAGCCCTTCTGGCCGCCATCGGCGTGCTCGGCACGGTGGCGCATCTCCTGATGACATGGTCGCTGCGGCTGGCGCCCTCGGCGACGCTCGCCCCCATGCAATATCTGGAAATTCCCTTCGCGACGCTGATCGGCTGGATGATCTTCCGCGACCTGCCGGACGCCATGGCCTCCGCCGGCATCGCGCTGACGGTCGGCGCCGGGCTCTACGTCATCCACCGCGAGCAGATCGCCGCGCGCCGCCCGACCCGCGAAGCCTGAGGCTCAGGCCCCGCCCCAGCCGGCCGCCGCAACAAACAGCGTCGCGCCGAGCAGGAAGACCAGCAGCGCACCGAGGCCTTCCGCGACCCGGTGCACGGTGACAGCACCGCCCGATCCGGTGAGCTTCAGCGCCACATCCTTGGCCGTGACCGCCAGCGTCGCCAGGACCGACACCGTCAGCCCGGTGCCTATCGCCATGGCGAAGGTCGCCGCAACGCCCGCCAGCGCCAGCCCCTGCGAGATCGCGAAGACCAGCACCACCAGCGCGCCGGTGCAGGGCCTGAGGCCGACGGCGAGGATCACCGACCAGGCCCGCGCCAGCGACACAGGCTCTTTCAGCATTTCCACCGGCGGAGCATGCACATGGCCGCAGCTGGAACAGGCCTCGCCGGGGTGGGCATCGTGATCATGCGCGTGGTGATGATGGTGATCGTGGCCATGGCCATGATGGTGATGATCGTGACGGGAGTGCTCATGATGGGCATGGCCGCAACCGGTCGCGGCGACGGCCTGCGCGCCCAGCGCCGCCGGGCGGCGCACCGGCAGGAGCGGGCGCAGGATCTTCTGCCAGACCAGATAGACGCCGAGCAGCATCACCGCGAGATAGGATCCAAGCTCGAACCAGCGGGTCGTCTCGGTGATGGCGATGGAGGTCATGCGCAGGATCGCCGTGGCGACGCCGATCAGCACGATCGCCGTCACCGCCTGGGCCAGGGCGGAGGCGAAGGAGAGCACGATGCCCCGCTTCAGCGTCTCGCCGTTGGCCAGCACATAGGAGGAGATCACCGCCTTGCCGTGTCCGGGCCCGGCGGCATGGAAGACGCCGTAGCCGAAGGACAGGGCCATCAGCCACCACACGGCGGTGCCGTCCGCCTTGATCTCCTTGATCGCAGCCGTGAGCGCGGAATAGAAGGCGGTCTGCTGCGTCGCGACCCAGGCAAAGACACCCGAGAGCGGGCCGCCCGGCGTCATGGTCTGTTCCGGCAGGCCGACCCCGAAAGGCGACGGCGCCGCAACGGCCGAGGTCGCGGACAGGCCACAGAGCGCCACGACGACGAACGTGGCGGCAAGCGCGGGGAGATGGGTCCGGCGGGACACGATTTCATCCACGGGTTCTGTCTCCTACGAACACCCGATGGTCGCGGAATTCGACAAGGTTTCCGTGACTTCCAGAAGATCCGATGAGAGCTGGCGCTCGGTTGCCGGAATCTGTGCCAGCGTCGTCGCCGTCTGCGGATCGAGTTCCGGCGGCGGGGTGAAGTCCAGCTTGCAGGTCTGCGGCGCGTCGACCAGCGCGAAAGGCTGTTCCTTGGCCATCTCGAAAGCGACGAAATAGCTCGGATCGAACACGTCGAGCGTCAGCTTGGAGGCATCCGCGATCACCGCGTCCTTCAGCGGCAGCGTGTAGAACAGCGTCAGCCGGCCGCCGTAGAAGTCGAGCCAGTATTCGACCGGCTCGGCGAAGGCGACCTCCGCCCCGCCCTGATAAAGGAAGGTGAAGAAGTCGAACTCGGCAAGCGATTCGACGTTGATCTGCGCCAGCGGCTGCAGCTCCTCGCGGGTCAGCTCGCCGTCGCCGTTGGCATCCAGCCCCTGGATCGCGAAGGCGGTGAAGGCCTCGTCGAACCGCCAGACGTGCCGCACGGCCTTGACCCGGCCGTCACCGTCGAACACCACCTCGGCGCGCGCCTCGACGAAGACATGCGGATGCGCTTGCGCCGCCGTCGCCGCCAGCCCCATGGCCAAGGCCACAATCGCCGCACGTATCCTCATCGCCCTGTCTCCTTCCAGCCTGCCGGATTGATCCGCGTCGCACATATTGGCGCGCTTCGCGGCAACAGCAAGGCGTCGCGCGAAGGTCGCTGCACCGCAACACAAAATCAGGGAAAAATTATCCCCGTTTCGATCAGTTTTTGCGAATTCATGAACAATATCGCGAATTCTTGCGTGAAAAAAGAGCGATATTTCACCGGATTTCACTCATATTTTCCAAAATTATGGCGCGGCCCGACGTTTCCCCGTCCGCGCGGGGATATCCGCCCGCATCTTGCGCCCGGCGCGTTTCGACCGCCGGACCATACCGTGGAGACACTCATGAACGCCCCGATGACACGCCGCAACCGGGCGGCGGACACCCCCGCCGTTTTCGATCATCCCGAATTCGCCGGCCACGAGCAGGTGGTGCAGGGTCACGATGCCGCCACCGGCCTCAAGACCATCATCGCGGTGCATGACACCCGGCTCGGCCCGGCGCTCGGCGGCTGCCGGATGTGGTCCTATGCCTCGAGCGGCGAGGCGCTGACCGACGCGCTGCGCCTGTCGCGCGGCATGACCTACAAGAACGCGCTCGCCGGCCTCGACCTCGGCGGCGGCAAGTCGGTGATCATCGCCGACCCGCGCAGCGAGAAGACGCCCGAGCTGCTGCGCGCCTTCGGCCGGCAGGTGGAGCGGTTGTCCGGAACCTATCTCACCGCCGAGGACGTCGGCATCTCGGCCGACGACATGGAGATTGTCGCCACCGAAACCGCCCATGTGCGCGGCACGCGCGCCACCGGCCTCGGCGATCCCTCGCCCTATACCGCGCTCGGCATCTTCGTCGGCATCAAAGCGGCGCTGCGCCACCGGTTCGGCAGCGACGATCTCTCGGGCCGGACCGTCTGCGTGCAGGGTCTCGGCCATGTCGGCTATTCCGTCGCCGAACTGCTGCACGAGGCCGGCGCGCGGCTCATCGTCGCCGACATTCACGCCCCGTCCACGGAGCGCGCGGTGAAGGCCTTCGGCGCAACCGCCGTTTCCGCCGACGCCGCCCATGCGCAAAGGGCCGACGTCTTCGCTCCCTGCGCGCTCGGCGCGGTGCTGAACGATCGTAGCATCGCGGAGCTTGGCGCGCATATCGTCGCCGGCGCGGCCAACAACCAGCTTGCGGAACCGCGTCACGGCGAGGCGCTGCGCGACCGCGATGTCCTCTATGCGCCGGATTACGCGATCAATGCCGGCGGGGCGATCTCCATCGCGCTTGCCCGTCCGGGCGGCGACGACAAGGCCGTCCGGGACAAGGTGCTCCAGATCGCACAGACGCTGACGCATATCTTCCAGCGCGCCGACACGCTCGGCCTGTCCACTCAGACGGTGGCGGACCAGATCGCGGAAGAGCGTCTCGCAGGCGCCTGATCCTTCACGGCCGGACCGTCAGCAGATCTCCCCGCGCCGGCGCTTATCGGCAAACCAGTTCGACAGGAAGTCGACGAAGGCGCGGACCTTGCCCGACAGGTGGCGGCGGTGGGGATAGACCACGTGGATCGCCTGCCCGTCGGGCTGATAGTCCGCCAGCACCTCCACCAGCCGACCGGCCACGATGTCGCGGTGCACGAAGATATAGGGCGTGCGCAGGAAGCCGAGCCCCTCATAGGCTGCGACCCGCGCCGCCTGCGCGCTGTTGACCTCGACCCGCCCCTTGACCGCCACGCCCATCTTTGTGCCGTCGACATCGAACTGCCAGTTGTTGCGGAAGCGGTAGTTGTTGTCGATGATGCAGGGCAGGCCCGCTAGGTCCTGCGGATGACGCGGCGTGCCGAAGCGCTCGACCGCTTCCGGCGAGGCGCAGACGGTGGCGCGAAACGGCGCGAGCTTGCGCGCGATTAGGCTGGAATCGGTCAGTTCCGTCACCCGGATCGCCGCGTCGAAGCCTTCCTCGACCAGATCGACGAAACGGTCCTCCAACCTGAGATCAACCGAAATATCCGGTTCGGCCACCAGAAAGGCCATGATCGCGGGATTGATGAAATCGTCGCCCATCGAGCGCGGCGCGGAGACCCTGAGCGTGCCGCGCGCGGCCTGATGGGTGTTCTGAACCGACGCCTTGAGATCGTCGATCCGGGTCAGGATGTCGGTGGCCTCCTTGTAGAAGGCATGGCCGACCTCGGTCATCGAGATCTGCCGCGTGGTGCGGTTGAGAAGCCGCGCGCCCAGTTCGTCCTCAAGCTCGCCGACGTATTTGGAGACCAGCGCCTTGGAGCGCCCGAGCGCGCGCGCGGCGGCGGAAAACCCGCCCTCGTCGACCACCTTCAGGAAACACCGCATCCGGCTCAACGTGTCCATTCGTCTCTCCCGCCCTTGCCGTCAGGCTTTCGCCGATCCGCGCCGGCGCATCCGCCGGGTCAACCGTCCCGTGAGCCGACCCGCGAGCCCGAGCCCGAGAACGGCGGCGAGGAACCCGCCGCCGGCGGCGACAGCCCCTTCCATGGTGACCGGCACGGCCGGCTCGAAATCGTCATAGGTCGCGCTGGCAAGCTGCGGGTCGAGATCCGTGACGAAGGTTCCAAGACGCGCGAACGGTCCCGCCTCCTGCAAGGCCGCACGCTGCCGGGTGAGCGCCGCCAGCCTGTCGATCGATTGCTCCATGCGCTGCCCGCGCAAGACCACCAGCGGGTCCTGCGCGGTCGAGAGACGCTGCAAGGCCTCGGGAACGGTCAGCCCGTTGCTGGCCGCATCCTCGCGAAAATCCGTGACAACCTGGGACAGGGCATCGATCGCCCCGCCCATGCGCTGCCGGTACTGCTGCGCGAACTCGGGAAGCTGAGAGGTCGTCGCTCCGCTGACGACGGCAACGCCGAGCACCAAGGTGCGAAAGATCATGCCCGGTCTCCTTCCCTCTCGCGGTCCAGGCCCTAGAGCGAGATCACGCCGGCCTCGCCCGCCTCCGTGCCGAACAGCAGCCGGGTGCCGCTGGCGTCCCAGCACAGCGCCGAGACCGGCGAGCCGCCCGGGCGGCGCAGCAGCACCTCCTGGCTGTCGGCGAACCGCGCGACCAGCACCATGCCGTCCTGATAGCCGATGGCAACCACCTCCTCCGCCGGATGGCAGGCAACCTGCGACACCAGCTGATCGCCCCTTGCGCCAAGCTGCAAGGGCTGCTGGCCCATCGGGCCGGTCTTGCCGAAGAACGGCCACAGGATCGCGGCATTGGCGCCGGAGGTCGCCAGATAACGTCCCTTCGCCGACCAGTGCATCGATTTCACCTTGCCCGGATATCCGGTCATGCGCATGTCCTGGCCGTCGGACAGCCGCCAGCCGTGCAGCGCGTTCTCCTGCATCGTGGTGACGAGATATTTTCCGTCCGGCGAGAAGGCGGCGGCCGCATGCGCGCCCTTCCAGACCAGTTCCTGCGGCGGCGCCTCGGTGTTGACCCAATGCAGCGTCGCGCCGTCGTAGCGCGCGACCGCAAGCCGCAATCCCTTGGGCGCGAAGGCAAGCCCGCCAACGGCGCGCGACGGCGAGACGTCGCGCAAATCGCCATTGGGCAGGCGCACCATGGCGGTGCGGCCGGAGGCAAAGGCAATCGCGCCCTGCGGACCGGCGGCCAGCAGGTCGATCCACTTGCGCGGCAGCTCCGCCATCAGCGTCGCCTCGCCCTCCGCGTCGG
>PARB01000010.1 GCA_002709505.1 Paracoccaceae bacterium
TGTGGGCGAAGGCGAGCGTGTCGAGCTGGCGCTTCACCGCTTCCGTCACCGTCCTGTCGGAATGGCCGAGACAGGACACGGCCGCGCCGCCGGAGGCGTCGAGATAGCGTTTTCCGGTGCTGTCGATGATGTAGCAGCCGTCGCCGGCAACGGCGCGGGGCGGACGCATGGCGGTGTGGCGCGGAAAGATATGGGTCATGATGCTTTGATTTCGCAGGATTTTCTGGTTGCGGGAAAGGGCTGGAACGGAGGCGTCGTCAGGTCCGGCTGGTCAGCAGGATCTTCATGGCGAAACCGCCGATGATGCCGGCAAAAAGCCAGTCGATGGCGCGCATGATGCGCGGCGAGCGGCGCAGGGATTTGGAAAAGCCCTCGGCCATCAGCACCATGCCGGCGCAAAACGGCAGGGAGAAGAGAACCATATAGAGACCGAGGAACAGCATCTTGGCTGCTGCGTCCGGATCGCTTGCGGCCACGAACTGCGGCAGGAACGTCAGGAAGAACAGGATGATCTTCGGATTGAGCAGGTTGACCAGAACGCCGGTTGCAAAGACGCGCGACAGCGGCCGGCGCCGGGCGGTCTTGTCGGGGGTGACCGACAGGGCCGATCCGTGGCGGATGCTCTGGACGGCAAGCCACAGCAGGTAGACCGCACCGGCGATCTTGACGACGAAGAAGGCCTGCGCCGAGGCGGCGATCAGCGCCGAGAGGCCGAAGGCGATCAGCAGCGTGTGGATCACGTTGCCGGTGAGGGCGCCCAGCATCGAGGCCATGCCGGACGCGCGGCCTTCCGACAGCGACCGGCCGACAAACAGCGTCATGTCCGGCCCCGGCGTGAGCACGAGAACGAGACAGGCCAGCGTGAAGGTGACCATCGTGGCGGGATCGGGCAAGAACGCCATCGCAAACTCCTGGACGCGCCGGTTTCATGCGCGTCGGGGATCAGACTATCACGCAGCTTGCGGCGTGGTCGATGGCGCTTTCAAGGCGGTCGTTGCCCCAGAACAGTTCCCCGTCCGGGCAGAGGAAACTCGGCGCGCCGAAGATCCCCGCCTGCTCTGCCGTCTCCGTATTGGCGCGAAGGGCTGCCTTGATGCCGGCCGTCTTGGCCTTGTCCAGAAGCGGGCCGGCCGGCAGGGCGAGGGCGGACAGGCAGGCCGCCAGCGTCTCGGGCGCGTCGATCCGCTCGCCCCTGCCGAATTCCGCCAGATAGACCGCGCGGGTAAAACGTGCCCGGTCTTCCTCGCGCTCGATCGCCAGCGCCACGCGTGCGGCGAGCAGGCCGTTTGCCGGGAAGGGGTCCGGACGGGTCAGCGGCAGCTCCATGGCGCGCGTCAGCCGTTCCATCTCACGCCACATGTAGGCCCCTTTGGCCTTGTAGATATTGAAGGGCGATGTCGGCCAGCCGGCCTTCGCGAAGAGCGGACCGAGAAGGAAGGGACGCCAGCGCACGGCGACGCCGCGGTGCGCGGCGGCTTCATCGATGCGCATGGCCGTGAGATAGCTGTAGGTCGAGGCGAACTCGTACCAGAAATCGAGGCGGGGCCGGGTCATGCTCACCTTTCCGGGTGCGGGACGGCGCGCGGGGCAACCCTATCGGCCGGTCATCGGGAAGACGTCCGGTGGACAGTCTCCAGTCGACAGGTATAACCGGGCGAAACCTTGCCAGGGAAAACGGAAACGTCAATGTCCGCCTCGTCGCCGACCGACACAAGCCTCCCTCTCGTCTCGCCCGCCGTGTTTCGCCGGCTGGTGATTGGCGCGATCGTCTATATCGCCGTGGTCTCGGCGTTTTTTCTTGCCTTTCCGCAAGTCGACCAGGCCGCGAGCGGCCTCTTCTATGACACGGGTGCGGGATTCTGGGCGGCGTCGGATCCGCTTTTCATGCGGCTCAGGGAACTTGGCCCCTTTCTCGTCAAGCTGGTGGCCGTGGCCGCGCTTGGCGTGCTGGTCGCGGCGGCGGCTGTTCCGCGCCTGCCGGACTGGATGTCCCTGCGCGCGCCGCTGTTCCTGCTGTCGACGCTCGCGCTTGGGCCCGGCGTCGTGGTCAATGCGGTCTTCAAGAACAACTGGGGGCGTCCGCGCCCGAACGCGGTCGATCTCTTCGGCGGCGACGCGCCCTATGTCGAGGTCTGGCGCATCTCCGATTATTGTGAGCGCAATTGTTCGTTCGTCTCCGGCGAGGCGTCGTCGGGCCTGTGGCTGGTGACGCTGGCGTTTCTTGCTCCGCCGCGCTGGCGCATCGGCATCCTCTGCGTCGTTTTGCCGCTCTGTCTGGCGCTGTCGGCCAATCGGGTTGCCTTCGGCGGGCATTTTCTGTCCGACACGCTGCTGTCCTGGGGCATTACCCTGCTTGTGATCCTGGGGCTCTATCAGCTGTTTTACCGCTCGCCGCCGGGCTTTCTCACGGAAGCGGCGCTGCGGCGCGGGTTTTCCGCTGTCGCCGTCGCCCTGCGCCGTGCGTGTGCCGGTGCATGGCAACGAAGCCGGATCGCCGGTCGGCGCTTTGCCGCAATGTTTCGCTAGGGATCGCTTGGGTGGGGTCCAACGGGCGGGTTCCGGCGCGCGGGTGGAAACTTGGTGGTGGAAAACCGTCGCGTCGGGATACTCCTTGGGGCGCTCTCGGGCTTCCCCGGCCGGACGCGGCGGGAAAGTCTGATACTGTAATGCGAATATGAAACGACCTGGTACGATGGATCAGCCCGACCCCGCCGCTCCGCAGGATGCACAAGGCGATGCCGCTTCGGCGGCGGCGCCCTCGTCGCCGGTGCGCAAAAGGCGTCGGGTCGCGCTCGTCGTCGCGGGAATCCTCGCCGTTGTCTGCTTCGGGTTTCTGGCCGGAGGTTTCCTGCGCTTCGCCAGTGCGGTGACGCAATACACCGAGGCGGCATCGCCCAGCGCGGATGCCATCGTCGTGCTTACCGGCGGGAGCGAACGGGTGAAGAAGGCGCTGAGCCTGCTCGACGAGGGGCGGGCCGGGCGTCTGTTGATTTCCGGCGTGCATCCCGAGACGACACCGAAGCAGATCGTGCGCCGCACGGAAAGCGATCTGGCGCTGTTCGCCTGCTGCATCGACCTCGACCGCAACGCCAACAACACGCTGGAGAACGCGGCCGAAACGGCGAAATGGGTCCGCTCCAACGGGTTTTCGAGCGTGATCGTGGTGACGAGCGCCTATCACATGCCCCGGGCGTTGCTGGAGCTGAGGTCGGTCATGCCCGAGACGACCCTCGTCGCCGTTGCGGTGCAGGGGACCGATCTGGAGCTTAACAGCTGGTTCCGCCATGCCGGGGTGTCGCTGCTTCTCTTGCGCGAATACATGAAGTACATGTTCGCCTGGGTCCGGATTTCGGCCATGGGCAGTCCTGCGCCATGACCCCGCCGGACGATGCCCGAGCCGGGGCTCTCCATGTCAGGCGGCGCTGGACGCTGTCCTTGCGCACTTCGCATTGCCAGACGGTATCCGTGTCATGATCCTTATCCGCTCCCTCGTGTTCCAGGCGCTGTTCTACACATCGACCCTGCTCCTGATGGTCCTGTCGCTGCCGGTCTTCGTGCTGCCGGCGCGGTGGGGCTGGCCGGTGGTGCCGCTGTGGGCGCGGGTCAATCTGTGGCTGCTGCGCTGGGTCGCGGGCGTCAAGGTCGAGTTCCGGGGACTGGAGAACATTCCGCAAGGCGGCTGCATCGTCGCCGCCAAGCATCAGTCGGCCTGGGAGACCTTCGCCCTGTTGCCGCTGTTCAGGTCGCCGACCTATGTGCTCAAGCGGGAGCTGCGTTGGATTCCGCTGTTCGGCTGGTACACGGCGAAGTTCCGTCAGATCCCGGTCGATCGCGGCAAGCGCTCCGTCGCGCTCGCCAAGCTGACGGACAGCGCGCGAACCGCGATCGCGGAAGGCCGCCAGATCCTGATCTTCCCGGAAGGAACCCGGCGCGGGGCCGGCGAGGAGCCGCGCTACAAATACGGCGTTTCCCATCTCTACAAGTCGCTGGCTTGCCCGCTGTTGCCGGTCGCGCTGAATTCGGGCGTCTACTGGCCGCGCCGCGGCTGGAAGATCTATCCCGGTACGGTCGTGGCCGAATTCCTGCCGGTGATCGCGCCCGGACAGCCGCTCGAAACGGCCCACAAGAAGCTGGTGGACGAGATTGAAACCGCCTCCGACCGGCTGATCCTCGAGGCCGCGCACAGCGGTCGCGCGCTTCCCGTTCTCGACCGCGTGCGGGCGCGCTGGGCGGCCCGGGGCAAGTCCCTCGACTGACCGACACTCGCAAAAACGCGTTTTCCCGCCGTCGGGGTCTGGAATTCGTTCTTGCTCCGTTCTATTTAAGACAGATGAGCAGGCGTCCCAGTCCATCGTTTCTGGATAAATCGCGCGCGGACGCCCCGCGAGCGGCGACGGAGCTTGGGCTGACGGACCGATATCGCTACCTGCTGGGTCGATCCGGCAAGCGCTACCTGTTTTCGACCGTGCCGGCTGAGCGCCTTGGCGAATACCCTTGCGCGATTGTCGTCCTGGAGCCGACCGTCGGACGCGGCGGACGGCCGAAGAAGGCCTGGATCGGGGAAATCGACCGCGACGGCAAGCGGCGCGGCTCACGTCTTGCCAGTCGCGACCTTTCCGGGCGCATGGCGTTGGTGCATCTTCTGGCCGGCGACGCGGCGCAGCGCCGCACCGTGCTCGACGATCTGGACGGCCTGTTCGAGCCGGAATGCGAAGGCTGACCGGCGTCTGTCGTCGCGAGAGGTCAGCCGGTCGTTGCCGCTGTCTGTTGAAGACGCGCGCACAAGGCTTCGAGACCCGCGTCGTGAATGTTCAACTCCCTGAGATGCGACACCGTGTTCAGCACGTAGTCGGGATTGGCGCCCGATTGCCCGACGGCGCCCCTGACGATGTCGACCTGGCGCTCAAGCGGCAGCACGCCGGCGTATTGCTCGTGGGTGCGGTCGACCAGGTAGGTCACGGCCGGGACCAGACGCCGGGCCTCGTCGGCGAGCCTCACCCGGCGCTCGGCCTCCAGATAGACCAGCGTTGCCTGCTCGCGGGCGCGCAGATAGGTGATCACCTCCTCGCGCCGATGCGCGGCCACGCGGAAGGCCATGCCGCGGCAGGCGCCGCCGCGGTCGAGACCGAGAACGAGACCGGGCCGGTCCTGCGTGCCGCGATGGACCCAGGAGTAGATGCAAAGCGAGCGGTGCGCGCCGTGCAGCACGCCCGGAACTGCTTCCTCAAAGACAAAGCCCGGCCGCCACATCAGCGAGCCGTAGCCGAACACCCAAAGATCGTCCATCGCGCTTTCCTTGTTGCCGGCTGGAGGTAGCAATGGCCGGCGCGGCTGGCAACCGTTGCCGCATCGGAAATCCGCATTGCGGCGGATGATCGGGCGCGGCTGCGGCGTCATGGGCCTTGAAACGGACATGAGAGCGTGCTTTCAGGCGGCATTGTTTCCCCAATGAGGATCACATGACCGATACGCCGGCCCCGTCGCCTTCACCCACCTCGCCTCCGCGGTCGCGTCGCCGCTTCTGGATCCTGATCTCGCTTGTCGTGCTGGTGATCGGGCTGTGGTCCGCCTATTGGACGGTGGCGCGCGGCATGGCGGTGGACATTCTGCGCAACACCTATGAGGTGGCGGAGACCGAAGGAGGGGCGCTGGTCTGCGGGGCGCAGCGGCTTGGCGGCTATCCCTTCCGTTTCGAGCTGGAGTGCCAGCCCTTCGAGGCCGGTGACGCACAGGGGCGCGCCGGCGCCCTCGCCGGCCTGCGGGTCATCGCGCTCGCCTATAATCCCCGCCATGTGATCGTGGAGGCGGACGGACCCGCAACCCTGCGGTTCGATGATCCGCACCCGTTCGACCGCCTTTCGGCCGACTGGACGTCTGCCCGTGCCAGCGCCCGGCTCGTCGAGGCCGGTTTGCGCGATGCCGATCTCTTTATCGAGGAACCGAAGATTTCCGGGATTTCGGCCGACGCCGCCGTGTCGCTCACCGCGTCGCGTGCCACCGTCCATGCGCGCCGCAGCCCGTCCGTCCCGGAGGATGCCGATTTCGCGCTGCGCCTTGCCGGGCTTGCGGTCCCGGCGCTGGAGGGGGCGGCCGAGATTTCGGCCGATGCCACTCTTGCCGGCGGCGCGGCGGCGCTGGCCGGCCGCGGCGACTGGATGTCCCTGCTCCGCCAGGACGAGGCCGTGCGGGTCAGCGAGCTGCGGGCCAGTGCCTCCGGCGTGAACCTGCGCGCCACGGGAACGCTGTTCCTCGATGCCAAGGGCCGGCTGGCCGGAACGCTGCCGCTCACGGTGTCGGGGGCCGACAAGCTGCCCGCGCTGCTCGCCCCCTTCTTTCCGGAAGGGTCGTCCGTTCCGACATCGCTTGCAGGTGCCGTCATCGGCTTCGGCGCGCCGACGATGCTCGACGGAGCGCCGGCGGTCACGGTGCCGTTGCGGTTCCAGGCGGGGGTGGCCCGTGTCGGGCTGATCCCGATCGCGTCACTCCCGCCGATGTTTTGACAAGCGCGCCGGCCTGAAGTGAAGCGCCGGCCGCGCCGTCGGCGTGTGCCTATTCCGACGCGGTCCGGTCGATCGGCAGCACGTAGCCCTTCCAGTTGGCGGGTTCGGCAATGCGGTCGTAGAGCGCGACGGCCGGCGCGTTCTTGCCCGGCACGATCCAGCGCAGCTCGGTCCAGGACCGCTTGGCGCCTTCGCTGACAAGCGTCTCGATCATGCGCCGGGCAACGCCCTTGTTGCGCGCGTCCGGGTGTACGTAGATCTCGTCGAGCTGTCCGGAGCGAAGGCCGGTGATGATCTCGGGGAGGTCGAAGAAGATCGCGAAGCCGACAAGCTTTCCATCGACCTCCGCGCCGATCACCTCGGCGGCGCGGTCGCCGAGAATGCGTTCGGCATAGAACTGGTCGGGCCGGCGGGGCGCGCCGCGCTTCAGCGCCTGCGCATATTCCGCGATCAGCGGTGCGAGGGCGTGCGCATCGTCCGGGCCGAGCGACTTGATGGTAATCTTGCTCATGAAAACTCCGCAAAAAGGACAGTCCGCCGGACAAATCGACCGGGAGGCCACCTTGCCCTCAAAAACGCGGCTATTTCAACTGTCTGATCATGCGGCAATTGACGCATCGAGGCGGGCGAGACCGGCCTTGAGCGCTGCGACGCAGGAGGCGTCGAAGGCGCTGCCGGTGTCCTTGTCGAGAATGGCCAGCGCCTGCGGGATCGGCATTGCGGCCCGATAGGGCCGTTCCGCCGACAGGGCGTCGAAGACATCGGCGACGGTGAGGATCCGCGCTTCCAGGCAGATTTCCTCCGCCTTCAGGCCGTTGGGATAGCCCTTGCCGTCCAGCCGCTCGTGGTGGGCGCCGGCGACCGGCGCGATGTCGGCGAAGGCGGAGACGCGCTCGAGAATGCGTTCGCTGTGCCAGGAGTGGCTGCGGATGGAGGCCCATTCGGTTTCGTCGAGCTTGCCCGGCTTGTCGAGCACCTGGTTGCTGACGCCGAGTTTGCCAAGATCGTGCAGCAGGGCGGCGCGGCGCAGCCAGCGGCGGTGCTCTTGCGAGAGCCCGAGTTCCTCCGCGATCAGGTCGGTGTAGAGGGTGACCCGGTCGGAATGGTCGGCGGTATAGGGGCTCTTGGCGTCGACCACATCGGAAAAGGCCTCCGCGACCGCGTCGAGGTAGTCCTCGTCGACCGCATGGGCCGCTTGCGGGGCCCTGGCAAAGACCTCCCGTGCCAGGTCGCCTGCGGCAAGACGGTCCCAGAAGCCCGGACGGCGCGAAACCGCCAGGAACGCCTCGACCAGCCGGGGTGCGAACCAGCTTCCGGCGCGGTTTGCGATTTCCGTTTCCGCTTCCTTGGCGCCATGCTCCTGAAAGAAGACATCGGCGACCTGCGCCAGCAGGGCGATATTGGCGGAAACGGGAATGGCCGAGCCGGTCAGCCCTTCCGGCTTCCCCGATCCGTCCCAATGTTCGTCAAGAGCCCGGATGCCCGCCTGGACCTCCTCGGAAAACCGCATCTTCGCGGCAATGTCGGCGCCGCGATGGCAGCGCGTCTCGATCAGTTCGCGGGCGATCTCGCCGCCGTTCTGCACCACATGGACCAGGGCGCGGATGCGCTCGCTCAGGCCGGATTTCAGACCGGTCTTCTTGAACACGAAGCGCAGGGCAGCGCTCAGCGAGCCGTCGATGGTCTTGAAATCATGTTTGAAGGCGATGTCGTCGGTCAGATAGAGATCGCATATCCGCGCGGCGTTGCTGCTGCAGCCGAGGTCCTTGAGCAGAAGCGTGTAGTAGAGGTCGGCCAGCTCCGCCTCGCTGAGCCCGAGTTCGGTGCCGACGGCCGTACCGATGAAGCAGCAGCGGATGCAATGGCCTTCTGGCTGGCCCTCGGTCATGTCGAGCGCGTAACTGAGCGAGCCGAGCAGTTCGGCTGGGTTCAGGCTCGCCGAAGGCGCATGCGCCCGACTGTCCTCATAGTGGCTGCGGACCATGCCATCCCTTCCTCTGGCCTGATGAAATCCCGGCTTTCCGGCAAACTTACCGGCCGAGCCCTTAAGAAGTCGTCTCACCGCAGGCGCTCGCGATCTGCGCCGGTTGACGGTGCCGCGCAAGGCGCTAGCATCGTCGCGCCTGCCCCGCGTTCCTTCCGCGCCCCGAACCGGATCCGCGTCCACCATGCCAGATGAAGCCCCCGGCCCCGCAACGCGCCTGCGCGCCACGATGATCGGCGGGACGGCCGTCTTGATGTGGTCGACGCTCGGCCTGTTCGGCGCGGCGTCGGGTTCGGTGCCGCCGTTCCTGCTCAACGCCCTGTGTTTCGGCCTCGCCGGCCTTGTCGCCACGGCCTGGCTGGCGCTGCGCGGACGTCTCGTGCTGATGCGTCAGTCGGCGCGGGTCTATGCCTTCGGGATCCTCGGGCTGTTCGGGTTTCATTTCTTCTATTTCACGGCGATCCGGAATGCGCCGCCGGTCGATGCCAACCTGATCAACTACACCTGGCCATTGCTGATCGTGGTGTTTTCGGCCCTTCTGCCGGGCGAGCGCTTGAAGCTCCAGCATGTCGTCGGCACCCTGCTCGGCCTCGGCGGGGCAGCACTGCTGATCCTGCGCGGCGACGGGCTTGCACTCGACGGCGATGCCACGCCCGGCTATCTCGCCGCGGTGGCCTCCGCACTGTTCTGGTCCGGCTATTCGGTGCTGTCGCGCCGCCTCGGACGGGTTCCGACGGAGGCGGTCGCCGGGTTTTGCCTCGGCACGTCGCTGCTGTCGGTGGCCGCGCATCTGGCGTTCGAGACGACCGTCTGGCCGACCGGCGCGGGCGAGTGGGGCGCGGTGCTCGGGCTTGCCGCCTTTCCGGTCGGGCTTGCGTTCTTCGTCTGGGACATCGGCGTCAAGCGCGGCGATATCCAGGTGCTCGGCGCCTTTGCCTACACGGCGCCGGTCTCGTCCACGCTGCTGCTGATTGCCTTCGGGTTTGGCAGTTTCACGCCAACGGTGGCGGTGGCCTGTGTGCTGGTTACGGTCGGTGCCTTCGTCGCGGCCAAGGATATGCTGTTTGGGCGCTTCACCGAAAAGACGGGTGGCGTGGCCGCAGGCGAGCGCGTAGAGGAATGAAGGCTTCAGCCGCCCGACCGGTTCGGGCGCAGAGGCTGCAAGACTGGACCGACGTCGACAGAGGATGCCACGACCCATGATGACGCAAACCGCCATTCGTCCCCGCCGCAGTGTTCTCTACATGCCGGGCTCCAATGCCCGGGCGCTGGAAAAGGCGAAGACGCTCGATGTGGATGCGTTGATCCTCGATCTGGAGGATGCGGTTGCGCCCGACGCCAAGGAGACGGCGCGCGCCCAGGTGCGCGATGCGGTCGCCGCCGGCGGATACGGGCATCGCGAGGTGGTGATCCGCATCAACGGCCTCGGCACGCCCTGGGGCGCGGACGACCTTGCCATGGCGGTTGCGGCCGCTCCCGACGCCATTCTGGTTCCCAAGGTCTCCACCTCGGCGGATCTGGAGCGGGTCGCGCATCGCCTGAACGGCGCCCGCGTTCCCGCGCGCGTCGAGATCTGGGCGATGATGGAAACCCCGCTTGCCATGCTCAATGCGCGCGAGATCGCCTCGGCCGCGTCGAATCCCGAGACCCGGCTCGGCTGTTTCGTCATGGGAACCAACGATCTGGCCAAGGAAACCGGCGCCCGTCTGGTGCCTGGCCGCGCGCCGATGATGCCCTGGCTGATGACCTGTGTCGCGGCTGCCAGGGCCTATGGCATCGATATCGTCGACGGCGTTTTCAACGGTCTCGACGATGCCGCAGGCTTTGAGGCCGAATGCGCGCAAGGCGCGGAGATGGGCATGACCGGCAAGACGCTGATCCACCCCAAGCAGATCGATCCCTGCAACACGGCCTTCTCGCCGGCGCCGGCGGAAGTCGACTGGGCGCGCCGCATCATCGCGGAATTCGAAAAGGAAGAGAATGCCGACAAGGGCGCGATCCAGGTGGAGGGGCGCATGGTCGAACGCCTGCATGCGGAAATGGGCGCCCGCCTCGTTGCGATCTTCGATGCGATTTCCGCCCGCACGTCGTAACAGCTTCAACCGAAACGGGATTTTGACATGAAACTCTATCGCTACCTCACCGGCCCCGACGAAAGCGCCTTCTGCCACCGGGTGACCGCCGCGCTCAACAGCGGATGGGACCTGCACGGTCCGCCGAGCATGACCTATGACGCGGGCAAGGGCATCGTGGTCTGCGGGCAGGCGGTGACCAAGGATGTCGGCGGCATGACCTATTCGCCCGATATGAAGCTGTCGGACTACTGACGGTTCGCGGACCGGAGACGGCCGGCGCGGTTACGCGTCGGCGTCGTCTTCCAGCGTGTGCCGGTTGATCATCGGCAGCTGCGCCAAGGTGAAGGCGATGGTGATCGGCATGACGCCGAAGACCTTGAACGACACCCAGAAATCGGTCGAGAAGCTGCGCCAGACGACTTCGTTGAGCGCTGCCAGGAAAAAGAAGAACACGCCCCAGCGGAACGTGAGCTTGCGCCAGCCCGCGTCGTCCATCTTGAACACGCTGTCGAAAACATAGCCGAGCAGCGAGCGGCCGAAGACGAGGCCGCCGAGCAGGATGGTGCCGAACAGCGCGTTGACGATGGTCGGCTTGAGCTTGATGAAGAGCTCGTCGTGCAGCCACAGCGTCAGGGCGCCGAAGACCAGAACCACCACCCCCGAGACGACCGGCATCACCGGAAGGCGGCGCGTCAGCGCGTAGGACACGGCAAGGGAAATCGTGATCGCCACCATGAAGACGGCGGTTGCCAGGAAAATCGGATCGCCGAGCGACGCCAGCACCGGGAACGCTTCGATAATCGCTTCGCCACGCGCGTTGGCGAAAAAGAACAGCACCAGCGGGCCGAGCTCGAGAGCAAGCTTGAGCAGGGGCGCCAGTTCCTTGCGGTCTGAAGCATTGGGCTGATGTTCGAATTCCATGCCTTGTCAGATCTCCTGTCCGGCGATTGCTGCGGCGAAATCCTGTGCGCGGAAGGCTTCCAGATCGTCGACGCCCTCGCCAACGCCGATGAAATGCACCGGCAGCTTGTGCTTGGCGGCGATGGCGACAAGGATGCCGCCGCGCGCGGTGCCGTCGAGCTTGGTCATCACCAGGCCGGTCACCCCGGCCGTCCGGCCGAAGATCTCGACCTGGCTCATGGCATTCTGGCCGGTTGTCGCATCCAGCGTCAAAAGCACGCTGTGCGGCGCCGACGGATCGTGCTTGCGGATGACGCGGACGACCTTTTCCAGCTCCGCCATCAGTTCCGCGCGGTTCTGCAGGCGTCCGGCCGTGTCGATCAGCAGTACGTCGCAGGCGGCCGCGCGGGCTTCGCGCATCGCATCGAAGACCAGACCGGCGGCATCCGCCCCCGTATCGCGGGCGACGACCGGCGCGCCGGTGCGCTCGCCCCAGATCTTGAGCTGCTCGACGGCGGCGGCGCGGAAGGTGTCGCCGGCGGCGAGCATCACGGATTTGCCCTCGGCCCGGAGCTTCGCGGCAAGCTTGCCGATGGTCGTCGTCTTGCCGGTCCCGTTGACGCCGACCACCAGGATGACATGCGGCGCATGGCTGGCGTCAATCGTCAGCGGCGTTGCGACCGGGTCCAGAACCTTGGCGACTTCCTCGGCGAGGATCCGGCGGACCTCCTCGGCGCTGACTTCCTTGTCGAAACGCCCGTCGCCGATCCGCTCGGTGATGGCCATCGCCGTGTCGACGCCGAGGTCGGCCTGGATCAGCAGGTCTTCCAGCTCCTCCAGGGTGGCGGCGTCGAGCTTGCGCTTGGTGAAAAGCGCGGTGATGCCGCCGGTCAGAGAGGAGGAGGAGCGCGACAGGCCGGCCTTCAGCCGCGCCAGCCAGGACTTCGGCTTTTCCGCCGGGGCGGCTTCGACCTGCGCCGTCGCGGGCGGGGCGTTGTCGGGGACCGGTGTCGCAGCGGTGTCGTCTGCCGGAGCTTCGACCTCGGCCGTTTCCGGCTCTGGCCCGGGCTCCGGCGTCGTTTCCGGCGCAGGGGCCTCGTCGCGCGGGGTGTCCGAAGGCATCGCCTCGGGCGCTGCCGTGGCGTCGTCTGGTTCGGTCGGTCGCGAATCCGTGGTTTTGGCGCCGAACAGGCGTCCGAAGAGGCCGCGTTTTGCTTCGCTCATGCGATCAGGCTGCCTGTGTGTCGAGTGGGGTCGCAAGAAGGTGACGCCCGGTATGCCCGCTGATGCGCAAGGTTACAAGGTCGCCGGCCTGCACGTCCGGCACGTCCGTCTGCTGGAACTCGACCTGGGTGAACTGCGCGCTGCGGCCAAGGCCCTCTCGTTCCACGAGGATTTCGCGGGTCTTGCCGATCTCGTCCTCAAGATGGGCGGTGAGGGCCGCCTCGCCCTTCTGGCGCAGCCTGGCGGCGCGCTCCTTGACGACGGCGCGTTCGAGCTGCGGCATGCGCGCCGCCGGGGTTCCGGGGCGGGCGGAAAAGGGAAACACATGCAGATGCGTCAGCCCGCAGTCGTCGACGATGGCGAGCGTGTTTTCAAACATCGCCTCGGTTTCGGTCGGAAAGCCGGCGATGATGTCGGCGCCGAAAACGACGTCGGGACGGGCCGCGCGCACCTCCTGGCAGAAGCGGATGGTGTCGGCGCGCAGGTGCCGCCGCTTCATGCGCTTGAGGATCATGTCGTCGCCGGACTGCAGCGACAGGTGCAGATGCGGCATCAGCCGTGGCTCGTGCGCGATCAGCTCCATCAGCGCCGGGTCGGCCTCGATGGAATCGATGGAGGAAAGCCGCAGCCGGTCGAGGCCGGGGACATGCTTCAGGATCTTCTGCGACAAGTCCCCCAGCGTCGGGGTGCCGGGAAGATCGCCGCCGTAGCTGGTGATGTCGACACCGGTCAGCACGATCTCGCGGTGACCGTTGTCGACGAGGCGGGCGATCTGGTCGACCACCGCGCCCATCGGCACGGAGCGTGAGTTGCCGCGCCCGAAGGGAATGATGCAGAAGGTGCAGCGGTGGTCGCAGCCGTTCTGCACCTGGACGAAGGCACGGGCGCGCCCTTCCAGGCCGTCGATCAGATGCGATGCGGTCTCGCGCACGCTCATGATGTCGTTGACGCGAACCTTCTCGCTGTCGTCGATGCCGAATTGCGCGACGCGCCCGTAGGAGGCGCGCTCCAGCTTTTCGGAATTGCCCAGCACGAGATCGACCTCCTCCATGGCGGAGAAGGTCTCGGTTTCCGTCTGCGCGGCGCAGCCGGTGACGATGATCCGCGCATTGGGGTTTTCCCGCCGGGCCTTGCGGATCGACTGGCGCGCCTGGCGCACGGCTTCCGCCGTCACCGCGCAGGTGTTGATCAGGATCGCGTCGGAGAGGCCGGCGGCCTCCGCCTCGCGCTTCATCACTTCCGACTCGTAGGAATTGAGCCGGCAGCCGAAAGTCACGACATCGACGCTCACGACACCACCTCCAGGTGCGGGCGGTCGCCCGGCGCGGTCCTGCGGTGGCTCAGGTCGGACATGTCGAGGGCGCCTTCGTATTCGATTTCGGTCGCGCCGGTCATGATGATGTGGTCGTCGCTTGCGCGCCATTCGATATGAAGCGGCCCGCCCGGCAGATGCACCGTGACGCTGCGGCCGGTGCGCCGGTCGCGTGCGGCGGCAACTGCCACCGCGCAGGCTGCCGTGCCGCAGGCCTTGGTCAGTCCGACGCCGCGTTCCCAGACGCGGATCTCGATTGCGTCGTCCGACAGCACATGGGCGAGCGAAATATTGGCGCGCTCGGGAAAGATCGGGTGGTTTTCCAGCAGCGGCCCGACGCCTTCCAGATCGTAGGCATCGAGGTCCGCGACCCAGAACACGGCATGCGGATTGCCGACATTGACCACGCTCGGCGTGTGCAGTACGGGCGCGTCGATCGGTCCGACCTGAAGTTCGATGGCGCGGGTGTCGTGGAATTCCTCCGCCAGAGGAATCTCGTTCCAGGCGAACTTCGGAACGCCCATGTCGACGCTGACCCGTGTCGGATCGTCGGTCGCGGTGGCGACCAGAAGGCCGGCATTGGTCTCGATGGTCGCGCTGGCGCGGCCGCTCTCTTCCATCAGCAGCCGGCCGACGCAGCGCGTGGCGTTGCCGCAGGCGTCGACCTCGCTGCCGTCGCGATTGTGGATGCGCATGAAGGCGTCCGCCCCGGCGGGGCTCGTCTCGACGGTGATCATCTGGTCGAAGCCGATGCCGGTCGCGCGGTCGCCGATTGTCCGGATCGTCTCGACCGGCAGGCGCAGGGGTTCGTCGCGGGCGTCCCAGACAACGAAATCATTGCCGAGCCCGTTCATCTTCAAAAAGGGTATGCTGCGCGCGTTCATCGTCGAAGATGCCTGTCGTGGTGCGCCTCACGCGCCGAATGTGTCCGCGAAACCGTATACAGCGCCTATATGGCGGAAAAGCGCGCGCGGTTCCAGTGCCGCGCGCGCTCTCGCCGTGTTGCAGGTCGACCCGGTCGGCTCAGCGCCGGGCTTCCTCGCGGATGAAGGTGCCGCGTTTCAGGTCGTTGACCGCCTCGATCAGTTCCTGCCGGGTGTTCATGACGATCGGCCCGTGCCAGGCGACCGGCTCGCGGATCGGCGCGCCCGAGACGAGCAGGAAGCGGATGCCGCGCTCGCCGGCCGTCACCGTCACCTCGTCGCCCGTGCCGAAACGCACCAGCGTGCGGTCGCCGCTTTCGTCGCGCACATGGATCTCGCGGCCGTCGACTTCCTTCTCCAGCAGGATGCCCGAGGGCGCGGAGGCGTCGCGGAACGTGCCCGAGCCTTCGAAGATATAGGCAAAGGCCTGGCGGTAGGTGTCGACCGGAAAGCGTTTCGTGCGGCCGGCGGGAACCGAGATGTCGAGATAGCAGGGATCGGCGGCGATGCCGTCGACCGGGCCGCGCTTGCCCCAGAACTCGCCGCAGATCACCCGCACGATTGTGCCGTCGTCGTCGATGATTTCGGCGATCTCGCTGGAGGGTACGTCCTGATAGCGCGGCGAGGTCATCTTCAGCGCCGACGGCAGGTTCGCCCAGAGCTGGAAGCCGTGCATGCGTCCGCGCGCGTCGCCATGGGGCATTTCCTGATGCATGATGCCGCTGCCGGCGGTCATCCACTGGATATCGCCCGCCCCCAGCGTTCCCCGGTTGCCGAGACTGTCGCCGTGATCGACGGTGCCCGCCAGCACATAGGTGATCGTCTCGATCCCGCGGTGCGGATGCCAGGGAAAGCCGGCCTGATAGTCCTGCGGGCGTTCGTTGCGGAAGTCGTCGAACAGCAGGAAGGGGTCATGCGCCGTGGGCTCGCCGAAACCGAAGGCCCGGTGCAGCTTGACGCCGGCGCCTTCCAGCGTCGGCTGGGCGGCGGAAACATGGGTGACGGGTCTGACCGACATGGGGGTCCCTTTCCTTCGGCCGCGGGCGCGCGAAGCGGGAGCGCGGCACGTCTTTTCCTCGCTAGAAGATAGGCGTTCACGGCGGGGGAACCAGTGGCCAACCTTTGGACGCACCGTTCATGCCTGCCGCATCAATCGATGCAAATCGCCGACCCCGGCCTGCTGCCTGCGAGCAAGAGGCGCATGTCCTGTTCCTTGACGGCGACGCAGCCTTCCGTCGGCGTGTAGCCGGGGCGTGCCAGGTGTAAGAAGATCGCGCTGCCGCGTCCGGGAACGGCCGGGTGGAGGTTGCAGTCGAGCACCACGACGATGTTGTAGAGCGGGTCGTCGCGCCACATTGCCTCATGCGAGGCGGCGAAAGGCCGCCGGACGAGGCGGTTGTAACGCGGATGGCCGGGGTCGTCGCACCAGCCCATCCACGGGCGAAGGGGCGTGACCGGGAGCCGGGTGCGGGGGCGCTGCACCCGGTCCGGCCGGTAGTAGACGCTCAGCATCTCGAACCGGCCCGCGGGCGTGGCGCCGTCGCCCTCGCGCTTGTCGCGGGTGATGCCGCCGCGTCCAAGGGCACATGGCACGTCGAGCGATCCCGAGACGAGGCGTCCGCGCGTCACTTCGGCGGACAGGCTTCGTACGGTCAGGTTGCGGGGGCGGGGAGGAGGGGAAGACGACACGTTCGGGTCCCGCTTGCTGGTTGTCTCGACGCTCTTTTTGGACCCGTCATCACCTGCCGGTCAAACCGGCGTGATCCAAATGTGTTGGCCACGCCGCCCTTTTTGATCGATCGCGGCTCGCGAAATCGCGCGGACTTGCTTAAGTGAATGAAGATTGGTTTGATTTCGCAAGACCCTTTGACGGAAGGACAGCCCATGAGCGCACGCAAGATCCTGATTGTCGACGACGACAATGATCTGCGCGAGGCCCTGGTCGAACAGCTCTCGCTTTATGAAGAGTTCGAAACGCTCGAGGCGGAGACAGCGGCCAAGGGGATCGCGGCCGCGGAAGGGGCGCATGTCGACCTGCTGCTGATGGATGTCGGCCTGCCCGATATTGACGGGCGCGAGGCGGTGAAGCTCCTGCGCAAGAAGGGCTTCAAGGCGCCGATCATCATGCTGACCGGCCATGACACCGATTCCGACACGATCCTGGGGCTTGAAGCCGGAGCGAACGATTATGTCGCCAAGCCGTTCAAGTTCGCGGTGCTGCTCGCACGGGTGCGTGCCCATCTGCGCCAGCACGAGCAGAGCGAGGACGCGGTTTTCGCGATCGGCCGTTTTTCCTTCCGCCCGGCGCAAAAGCTGATGACCGATGAATCGGGCGGCAAGATCCGGCTGACGGAGAAGGAAACCTCGATCCTGAAGTTTCTCTACCGTGCCGGCGAGAAGCCGGTCACCCGCGACGTGCTGCTGACCCAGGTCTGGGGTTACAATTCGGGCGTCACCACCCATACGCTGGAAACCCACATCTACCGGCTGCGCCAGAAGGTCGAGCGTGATCCCTCCAATGCGGAACTTCTGGTGACCGAAGCGGGCGGCTACAAGCTGGTGCCGTAAGAGGCCCCGCGCGGTTTCCATGGTGAGGACCCGGCGCGCGCGGCAGGCGAGCGACATTCGGCCCTTGTGCAGGCCGCAGCCTTCAGCGTAATTCTCTTGGCATGAGTCTCGCCCGGGATATGGACCTTTTGCGTCAGGTGCCGCTGCTCTCCGAATTTCCGGACGAGCAGTTGCGTCTGCTCGCGTTTTCGGCCGAAAACGTGAGTTATCGCGATGGCGAGGTGCTGTTCATTTCCGGAGAGCGTGCTGACGGCGGTCTGGTCGTTGCCACGGGGTCTGTCTCGCTCGAAGGCGAGGGTGGCTCCGAAGACGTGCTCGACACCTTCGGTCCCGGAAGCCTGATCGGCGAAACGGCGCTTCTCGTGGAAACGCGGCGTCCGGCACGGGCGGTGGCGAATGGGGCGACCGAGGTGATCCGCATTCGCCGCGCGCTGTTCAAGCGCATGCTGCAGGAATTTCCCGACATCGCGCGCCGTCTGTTCGAGGCGCGGGCGAATGCCTTCGTGGCAACATCCGGCGCCTTGTCCCGGGTCGGTGCTGTGCTGGAGCAGATCGAGCGCGAAAACATCGAGTTTCGCGCCGAGCGCCGCCGCGCGGCCCAGGCGCGCGACGACGATCAGCAGTAGGTTTTCGCTCAGGCGACGCGCAGCGTCACCGGAATGTTGCCCCGCGTCGCGTGCGAATAGGGGCACACCACATGTGCCTTGTCGACGATCGCCTGGGCCTGCGTCTTGTCCATGCCCGGTGCGGTGATCGTCAGCGCGACCTCGATCCCGAAGCCGCCGCCATCCTCACGCGGACCGATGCCGACGTCGGCGTCAACAGAGAGGTCCTCGGGCAGCTTTACCTTCTCCTGACCCGCCACGAATTTCATCGCGCCCAGAAAGCAGGCCGAATAGCCGGCGGCAAAGAGCTGTTCGGGATTGGTGCCCTTGCCACCGTCGCCGCCGAGCTCCTTCGGCGTGGACAGGGTGACCTCGAGCCGGCCATCGTCGCTGTGCGCTGTGCCGGTGCGGCCGCCGGAGGCCTGCGCATGTGCTGTGTAGAGAACGCTCATTGTTGAAACTCCCTTGCGATGTGTCGCGAAAGGATTTTAATAGCGAACAATTAAATTGTGTGCAATTTAATTTTGCAAAGCTTGACAGATGGGGCGACCTGCCCGATTGAACAGCGTCAGACTCCGAAGAAGAGCACCTTGCCATGCCGATCCGCACCGCCGAAGCCAGCCCCGATCCCGACGCCAATCTCCTGCTGTCGCGACAGCTGTGTTTCGCGCTGCATTCCACCACGCTCGCGCTCGGGCGTGTCTATGCGCGGGTGCTGGCGCCGCTCGGCCTCACCTATACGCAGTACCTCGCCCTGATGGTTCTGTGGGAGACGGGCGAGATCTCGGTGAAGCGGCTTGGCGAGCGTCTGTTGCTGGATTCCGGCACGCTGACGCCGCTGTTGAAGCGGATGGAGGCAGCCGGTCTCGTGGCGCGTCAGCGCGATCCCGACGACGAGCGCCGGGTGCTTGTGACGTTGACGCAGGCCGGCGCCGCGCTCAGGGAGCAGGCTCGCGACATACCGGTGCAGGTCGCCCGGATCTGCGCGACGTCGGGTCTGGATCTCGAAGCGCTGAAGACGGATCTCGAGGCGCTGCGCGGGGCGCTTGGCGAGCCGGGTGTGGCGCCGGTGTCGACGGGACAATAAAAAACGCCCGGTGCAAGACCGGGCGTTCGATCCGGAGAAACCGGATGGGGTCAGGCCGCCCGATCAGGCCCAGGGGCGCGTTTCCGCGGTGGCCTGCTCGTAGCGGTCGATCGCCGGCGCCTTTTCCATGGTCAGGCCGATGTCGTCGAGGCCGTTCATCATGCAATGCTTGCGGAACGGGTCGATCTCGAAGGTGATGACACCGCCGTCGGGGCCGCGGATTTCCTGGGCTTCCAGATCGATGGACAGCGTTGCATTGGCGCCGCGCTTGGCGTCGTCCATCAGCTTTTCCAGCTCGTCCTCGGTGACGACGATCGGCAGGATCCCGTTCTTGAAGCAGTTGTTGTAGAAAATGTCGGCAAAGCTCGTCGAGATCACGCAACGAATGCCGTAGTCGAGCAGTGCCCAGGGCGCATGCTCGCGGCTCGATCCGCAGCCGAAATTGTCGCCCGCAACCAGAATCTTGGCGCCCTTGTAGGCCGGCTGGTTCAGCACGAAATCCGGATTTTCCGAACCGTCGTCATTGGTGCGCATCTCGTGGAACAGCGCGCTGCCGAGCCCGGTGCGCTTGATCGTCTTGAGGAACTGCTTGGGGATGATCATGTCCGTGTCGATGTTGATGATCGGCAGCGGCGCGGCGACGCCCGTCAGCTTGTCGAATTTTTCCATTTTTCCGGGATCTCCTCGGGATCGAAAGAAGGGAACCTGCGTGCAGGCGATGATCAGGCTGCGAGGCTTGTGGCCGCGTCGACACCGAGCATCAGGTTGAGGTTCTGGACGGCGGCGCCGGAGGCACCCTTGCCCAGGTTGTCGTAAACGGCCATCAGCACGGCTTGCGCGCGGCTGTCGTCGGCAAAGACATGCAGGCGCATGCGGTTGGTGCCGTTGAAGGTTTCCGGGTCGAGCTCCGGCGTGCGATCGACGTCGGCAAGCGGCGCGACATCGACGAAGCTGCCGTCGAGGCTTGCAAAATGCGCCTCGAGCGCGGCATGCAGCTCGGCGCCGGTCGGCACCTTCGCCAGGGTTTCGAGCCTGAGCGGGACGGAGGTAACCATGCCTTGCGCGTAGTTGCCGACCGAGGGAATGAAGATCGGCGTCGAGGCGAGCGTTGCGTATTGCGTCAGCTCCGGCAGGTGCTTGTGGCGAAAGCCGAGGCCGTAGGGCAGATACGGCGGCTTGTTCGCCCCCGGCGCCTCATAGGCCTCGATCATCTGGCGTCCGCCGCCGGAATAGCCGGAGATCGCGTTGATCGTGACGGGATAGTCGGCCGGCAGCAGGCCGGCCTCGATCAGCGGCCGCAGGCAGGCGATCACGCCCTGCGGATAGCAGCCGGGATTCGACACCCGCTTCGACGCGGCAATCGCCGCACCTTGCGTCTTCGTCATTTCCGCAAAGCCGTAGTCCCAGCCGTCCGCGGTGCGATACGCCGTCGAGGCGTCGATCACCCGCGTGGTGTCGGTCTCGATCAGCGACACGCTCTCGCGCGCGGCATCGTCCGGCAGGCACAGGATCGCGATATCGGCGCCGTTCAGACAGTCGGCGCGGGCGGAGAGGTCCTTGCGCTTGTCGGCCGGGATCGAGATCAACTCCAGGTCGCGGCGACGCGACAGCCGCTCGCGGATCTGCAGACCCGTCGTGCCGGCTTCACCGTCGATGAACACTTTCGCGACCATTGCCCTTCTCCAACAAATTTCTGCCGCGGCGCGGAGTGCGCCAGCGTGCGGAGCGTGTTCTACACCACGCCCGGCCGGTTTGTCATGCATTCGCGCCGGCTTTCCCGCCGGTGCGTCGGTGCTGCCCGTCCGTCAGCGCGCCATGCCATGATACTCCGGGTTCGGGCGCATGTCGGTTGCCGCGGCGACGCGGTTCGACATGTTGAAGAATGCGGTCACCGAGGCGATGTCCCAGATGTCGCGGTCGCTGAAGCCCGCGTCGCGCAGTGCCTGGCGGTCGGCTTCCAGGATCTCGGCCGGGCGTTCGGTGAGCTTGACGGCGAAATCGAGCATGGCGCGCTGGCGCGGGCTCAGATCGGCGACGCGATAGTTCATCACCATCAATTCGCCGAGCTCCGGATCGCCAGACAGCTGGCGCACCGCAGCGCCATGGGCGGTCAGGCAATAGAAGCAGCGGTTTACCGCAGAAACGGCGACCGCGATCATCTCGCGTTCGAGTTTGCTCAGCCCGCTGTCGGCCAGCATCAGGTCGTTGTACATCGCGGTAAAGGCGTCGAACTTGTCCTGATTGAAGGAATAGGCGGTCAGGACATTGGGGACGAGACCGAGCTTTTCCTGACACTTCGCGAAATAAGCCTCGGTTTCGCCGGACAGCGGCGTCTCCTGCGTCAAGTCGAGTGCGACGGGCTTTTTGTGTTTGCTCATGGTTTTGCCTTTTTCTCCCTGCTGCGTGCGCCAGGCTGCGGTCGGTCCACGACTTTACGTTCGACTTTTGGAGAAGTCATTCCATCGTCGGCAGTCTCGGCCTAGCATGCGCTGGATCGGGGGCGCCAGCAGGGCGAATCACTTGCGTGGCCTTAAACCCGTTCTGCGTTGACATTCATGAAACACCGGCGATGCAGATGACGGCGCCGGATGGTGGGGAACAATGCCCGAAGTACGAGATCAGGCGAAGGCCACGTTGATTGACGCCGTGGTGGCGGAACTCGAGCCGCAAGTCGGCGCGTTTGCGCGGGACCTCTTCGCGCGCGGCGCGGCGGAAGATGTCGTCGCCTATACGGTCACGGATCTTGTTGCCGTGGCGCGCGTCGCCTGGGAAGAGATGGCGACCCATCCGCTCGGAACCCATCGGATTCATATCTACAATCCCGAGTCGTCCGGCGACAGGAGCCGGGCCGCCGACGTGACCATCGTCGAGATCCTCAACGACAACATGCCGTTCCTTGTCGATTCGGTCATGGGCGAGCTTCAGGCAAGCGGCTTCGAGGTGCGCCTCGTGCTGCACCCGATCCTGTCCGTGGAGCGCAGCGACAGCGGCGAACTGGTCCGCTATGCCGGGGCGGGAAAGGCAGGCGGCGAGGGCTGCCGTCGGGAAAGCCTCATCCATATTCACGTCGCGCGGATCGACACCGCGCAGGAGCGCTCGCAGCTGGCGGAGCGCCTCGAAGCGGTGATGACCGACGTGCGCGCCGCCGTGCGCGACTGGTCGGCCATGCGCGACCGCCTGGCGACGGCTATTGCGACCTACAAGGAAAACCCGCCGCCCGTGCCGGTCGACGAACTGGCGGAAGCCATCCAGTTCCTGGAGTGGATCGCGGCCGACAATTTCACGCTGCTCGGCATGCGCGAATATTACTTCGAAGGCGGCATTTCCAAGGGGGAACTCTCGCACAAGAAGGGCTCTGGGCTCGGGCTTCTGGCCGATCCGGAAGTGCGCGTTTTGCGGCGCGGCTCCGAATTCGTCGTGATCACGCCGGAAATCCGCGACTTCCTGATGAAGCCGGAGCCGCTGATCATCTCCAAGGCGAATGTGAAGAGCCGGGTGCACCGCCGGGTGCATATGGATTACGTCGGGGTGAAGCTCTTCGACGAGGGCGGCGAACTCGTCGGCGAGCTGCGCGTGGTCGGTCTGCTGACGGCGACCGCCTATACGCTCTCCACCAAGAACATTCCCTTTCTCCGCCGCAAGATCGACAGCGTGCTGAGCCGCGCCGGCTACGATCCCGACAGCCATTCCGGCCGCGCGCTGCTCAACGTGCTGGAAAGCTACCCGCGCGACGAGCTGTTCCAGATCGATCCGCAGCTCCTGTATGAATTCGCGACCGCGATCCTGCAGCTCGACGAACGCCCGCGCATTCGCGTTCTGGCGCGCCGCGACCGCTTCGACCGGTTCGTGTCGATCCTCTGCTACGTCCCGCGTGACCGCTACACCACGGAGGTCCGCCTGCGGATCGGCGCCTATCTCGCCAAGGTGTTCGACGGGCGCCTGTCGGCCTGGTACGTCGCCTATCCGGAAGGCCCGCTGGCGCGGGTGCATTTCATCGTCGGCCGCGACCAGGGCGAGACCCCGGATCCGGGCCAGGAGACGCTGGAGCAGGCGGTTGCCGGCATCGTGCGGACCTGGACCGACGACCTGCGCGACGCCTTGCGCGCCGCCTATGGCGGTCACAAGGCGCTGGAGCATGCGCAGCGGTACGCCGACGCCTTCCAGGCGGGCTACCGCGAGGTCTATTCGGCCGAAACGGCGCTTGAGGACATCCGCATCATCGAGAAGCTGAGCGACGAGGCCGATACCGCGCTCACCTTCACCCGGCGGGCACAGGATGCGCGGAACCGGGTGGTGTTGAAGGTCTACCACCACCTCGTCCCGATCCCGCTGTCGGCGCGCGTGCCGATCCTGGAGAACATGGGCTTTCGGGTCATCAACGAACGCACCTATCGCCTGACGCCGGAAGAGCGTCCGCTCGCCTATCTGCACGAATTGTCGCTCGAGCCCGTCGGCGGCGGCGAGATCGACCTGACCGACGACCTCAAGCTCCGGCTCGAGGCGCTGTTCATGGCGATCTGGCGCGGCGAAACGGAATCCGACGGCTACAACGCGCTGGTGCTTTCGGCCGGGCTCGGCTGGCGCGACATCGCCATGCTGCGCGCCCTGTCGCGCTATCTGCGCCAGGCCGGCATCCGCTATTCCGAAGACTACATGTGGCGCACGCTCAACCGCTATTCGGACGTGGCGCGCAAGCTCGTCGAAATGTTCCATCTGCGCTTCGATCCCGATCCCAACGGCGAGGACCGCTCGCTGGGCGCGGAACGCGTGGAACGCGATCTCCTCGACAGCCTCGAACAGGTCGACAGTCTCGACGACGACCGGATCCTGCGCCGCTTCGACAATGTCATCAACGCGATGCTGCGCACCAACTTCTTCCAGATCGATGCCCATGGTCTGCCGAAGCAGACCTTCGCCTTCAAGCTCGATCCGCAGCGCATCGAGGAACTGCCGCTGCCGCGTCCGTTCCGCGAGATCTTCGTCTACAGCCCGCGGGTGGAAGGCGTGCATCTGCGCTTCGGCAAGGTGGCGCGCGGCGGCCTGCGCTGGTCGGACCGGGCCCAGGACTTCCGTACCGAGGTGCTCGGCCTGGTCAAGGCCCAGCAGGTGAAGAACGCGGTGATCGTTCCCGTCGGCGCCAAGGGCGGCTTCGTGCCGAAGCATCTGCCGGTCGGCGGCAGCCGCGACGAGGTCTTCGCGGAAGGCACCAAGGCCTACAAGATCTTCATTTCCTCGCTGCTCGACGTCACCGACAACCTGAGCGGCGACACGATCTGGCCGCCGGAGCGCGTGGTGCGTCACGACGACGACGACCCCTATCTCGTGGTTGCCGCGGACAAGGGCACGGCGACCTTCTCCGACACGGCGAATGCGATCTCCGAAAGCCGGAACTTCTGGCTCGGCGACGCCTTTGCTTCCGGCGGCTCGGCCGGCTACGACCACAAGAAGATGGCGATCACCGCGCGCGGTGCCTGGGAGGCGGTCAAGCGCCATTTCCGGGAAATGAACCGGGACATCCAGACGGAGCCTTTCACGGTCGCCGGCGTCGGCGACATGTCGGGCGATGTCTTCGGCAACGGCATGCTGCTGTCGAAGGCGATCCGCCTTGTCGCGGCCTTCGACCATCGCGACATCTTCCTGGACCCGGATCCCGACCCGGCGACCACCTGGGAGGAGCGCAAGCGGGTTTTCGATCTCGGCCGCTCGTCCTGGCAGGATTATGACACGTCGCTGATTTCAAAGGGCGGCGGGGTGTTCTCGCGCCAGTCGAAGTCGATCGCGCTGTCGCCGGAAATCCAGGAGCTTCTCGGCGTCACGAAATCCAAGGCGACGCCGCAGGAAGTGATCAACGCGATCCTCAAGATGAACGTCGACCTGCTCTGGTTCGGCGGCATCGGCACCTATATCCGTGCAGCCGGCGAGAGCGATGCGGATGTCGGCGACCGCGCCAATGACGCGATCCGCGTCACGGCCGGAGACGTCGGGGCCAAGGTGATCGGCGAGGGCGCCAATCTCGGCATGACCCAGCGCGCGCGTATCGCCTTCAACCGGCGCGGCGGGCGGTGCAACTCCGATGCGATCGACAATTCCGCCGGGGTGAACTCCTCCGATATGGAGGTGAACATCAAGATCGCGCTGGGCGCCGCCGTGCGGGCCAACACGCTGACGGTCGCAGACCGCAATGTGTTGCTTGCCGAGATGACGGAGGAGGTCGCGGCCCTGGTGCTGCGCAACAACTATCTCCAGACGCTCGCCATCAGTCTCTCCGAGCTGCGCGGCATGGAGGAGTTCGGTTACCAGCGCCGGATGATGCGGCAACTGGAACAGGCTGGCCTGCTCGACCGGTCTGTCGAGGAACTGCCTGACGAGGTCGCGCTCGACGAGCTGGAGGCGACGGAAACCGGGCTGACGCGCGCGGAGACCGGCGTGCTGCTCGCCTATGCCAAGCTCACGCTCTACGACAAGCTCCTCGACAGCACCGTTCCCGACGATGCCTATCTGGCCAGGGAGCTGTTCCGCTACTTCCCGGTCCAGATGCAGGAGCGTTATGGGCAGGAGGTCGAGGGCCATCGGCTGCGGCGCGAGATCATCGCCACGATGCTTGCCAACTCGATGATCAACCGGGGCGGCCCGACCTATCTGACCCGCATCGCCGACCAGACCGGCGCGGAGCCGGCCCATATCGCCCAGGCCTTCGCGGTCGTTCGGGACGCCTACGGGCTGACCGCGCTCAACACCGAGATCGACGCGCTCGACACGCGGATCGACGGCGGCCTGCAGCTCCGCCTCTATGCGGCCGTGCAGAATCTGGTGCTTGAACAGTCGGTCTGGTTCCTGCGCAATGTCGACTTCGCGGACGGGCTCGAGGCCCAGGTCCTGCGGTTCCGCTCCGGGATCGAGGCGCTGGCGCCGTCGCTCTCGGAGGTGGTGCAGGACGCGATGCGTGCGGAAGTCTCCGCAGAGGCGGCCCGCCTCGGCGAGGCCGGCGTGCCGGTGGCTCTCGCGCAGCGGATCGCGCGCCTGCCGCTGGAAGCGGAAGTGCCGGACATCGTGCTGGTCGCGGAACAAAGCGGGCGCGCGTTGCCGGAGGTGGCCTCGGTCTTCTTCAAGGTGGCCGGGCATTTCCGCCTGGGCGCGATGGAAACCAAGGCGCGCGACCTGCGCATCCTCGACTATTACGACGGGCTCGCGCTCGACCGGGCGCGCGCCACGCTTGCCGGTGCCCATCGCGATGTGACGCGCAATGCGCTGGCCGCCGGCGGGTTCGAAACCTGGCTTGAGGAAAACGAGGCACGAGTGGTGCGCACCGCAAGGGCTGCCAACGAGATCATGGAAGGCGATCTCACCGTGTCGAAGTTCTCGGTCGCAGCCAGCCTGCTCGCCGAACTGGCGCAATGAGCGACGCGGGCGTACCGCCGCCTGTCGTTCCCGGCGACCCGGAGCTCCGCTCCGGGTCGTTGCCCGCGCTGCGGCGCGGCGCGGTGCCCGCCTGGCTCCTGTTCGACTGGGCGGCACAGCCGTTTTTCACCCTGGTGACGACCTTCGTTTTCGCGCCCTATTTCGCCTCTGCCGTGGCGGCAACGCCGGCGGAAGGTCAGGCGTTGTGGGGCTATGCGACGGCGGCGGCCGGACTGGCGATCGCGGTGCTTGCACCGGTGCTCGGCGCGATCGCCGATCGCACGGGCGCGAGAAAACCGTGGATTGCGGCCTTTTCGGTTCCCTTCGTTTTCGGCTGCGGTCTGCTCTATTTCGCGGTGCCAGGGGCTCCGGGCGGCATCGCCATCGCTTTGGTGGGCTTTGCCATCGCGACGCTCGGCGTCGAATTCGCCACCGTCTTTACCAATGCGATGATGCCGGATCTCGTGCCGCGCCAGCGTCTCGGACGCCTGTCGGGAAGCGGCTGGGCGACCGGCTATGCCGGCGGCCTCGTGTCTCTCGTCATTGCGCTGGGGCTGATGGCCGCCAACCCGGAGACCGGGCGGACCCTTCTCGGGTTCGAGCCGATCCTCGGTCTCGATCCGGTCCTTCGCGAAGGCGACCGGGCATCGGGCCCCTTCTCCGCGCTCTGGTATCTCGTCTTCGTGCTGCCGCTGTTCCTGCTGGTGCCGGACGTGCCGCGCCGCGCCGTGGGGCTTGGCGCCGCGGTCGGCGAGGGTCTGACCGACCTTGCCCGTACCCTGCGCATGGCCCGCGCCAATCGTCAGGTGTTCACGTTCCTTCTGGCCAACATGATCTACAAGGACGGGCTCGTCGCGCTCTTCGCCTTCGGCGGCATCTATGCGGCCGGAGTGCTCGACTGGTCGAGCGTCGAGATCGGCACATTCGGCATTCTGCTGACCATCACAGGCACGTTCGGTGCGGTGATCGGCGGGCGGCTCGACGACCGGCTCGGGCCGCGACCGGTGATCGCGGGCGCGCTCGTGGTGCTCATCCTGTGCGGGCTGGGGCTTGTCTCCGTCGATCGGGACACGGTGTTCTTCGTCATCGACGTCGCGCCGGCGGCTGGTAGCGGCGGGCTGTTCGCGACACTGCCGGAGCAGGTGTTTCTGGTTCTGGGGGGCGTGCTCGGCGCCGTCGCCGGGCCGCTTCAGGCCGCATCGCGCACGCTGCTTGTCCATCTCGCGCCGCGCGAAAGAGTGACCCAGTATTTCGGCCTGTTCGCGCTTTCGGGCAAGGTGACGAGTTTCCTAGCGCCGCTGTCCGTCGGCCTGGTGACGGCGGCAACGGCGAGCCAGGCCGCCGGCATGGCGGTGATCCTGGCGTTCTTCTCGCTCGGACTGTGGTTGCTGCTGAAGGTCCGCGATCCGCGGTCCGCTCACTAGATGAAGCGGACCGCGCAGGGGATCGGGATCAGCCGACGGCCTTGACGGCTGCGCGTTCCGCGCGCTTGCGGTCATGCGGATCGAGCAGCGCCTTGCGCAGGCGGATGTTCTTCGGCGTCACCTCGACCAGTTCGTCGTCGGTGATGTAGGACAGCGCGGCTTCCAGCGACAGGCGGATCGGGGTGGTGAGGCGGACCGCCTCGTCCTTGCCCGAGGAGCGCACGTTGGAGAGCTGCTTGCCCTTCAGCACATTGACCTCGAGGTCGTTGCCGCGGGTGTGCTCGCCGACCAGCATGCCGCGATAGACCTTGACGCCCGGATCGATCAGCATCGGGCCGCGATCTTCCAGGTTGAACAGCGCATAGGCGACCGCCTCGCCGTCGCCGTTGGAGATCAGGACGCCGGTGTGACGGCCCGGGATCTCGCCCTTGAACGGGGCATAGGCGTGGAACACGCGGTTGAAGATCGCGGTGCCGCGCGTATCCGACAGGAGTTCCGACTGATAGCCGATCAGGCCGCGAGTCGGGGCGTGGAAGACGAGCCGGCTGCGGCCGCTGCCGGAGGGGCGCATTTCCAGAAGGTCGGCTTTGCGCTCGGAGAGCTTCTGCACGACGATGCCGGAGTGTTCCTCGTCGACGTCGATGATCACTTCCTCGATCGGCTCCAGGCGCTCGCCGTTCTCGCCGGTCTGGAACACGACGCGCGGGCGGCCGACGCAGAGCTCGAAGCCCTCGCGGCGCATGTTCTCGATCAGGATCGCCAGCTGCAGTTCGCCGCGCCCGGAGACGATGAAGGCGTCCGCCTCGGGCGAATCCTCGATCTGCAGCGCGACGTTGCCTTCCGCCTCGTCCATCAGCCGCTTGCGGATGACGCGCGACTGCACCTTGTCGCCTTCGGTGCCGGCAAGCGGGCCGTCGTTGACGAAGAAGGTCATCGACAGGGTCGGCGGATCGATCGGCTGCGCGGGTACGGGTTCGGAGACCTCAGGCGCGCAGATCGTGTCGGAAACGGTTGCCTCGGACAGGCCGGCGATGGAGATGATGTCGCCGGCAACCGCCTTGTCGATCGGCTGGCGCTCAAGCCCGCGAAACGCCAGAACCTTCGAGATGCGGCCGGTTTCGACCGTCTTGCCGTCGCGCGACAGCGCCTTGACGGCCATGTTCGGAACGACCTCGCCCGAGATGATGCGCCCGGTCAGAATGCGCCCGAGGAAAGGGTTCGGCTGCACGGTGGTCGCCAGCATGCGGAAGGCGCCCTCTTCGGCGCTCGGAGCGGGAATGTGCTGTTCGACGAGTTCGAACAGGGGATCCATGGAATCCATCGGACCGGAAGGGTCCGTTGCCATCCAGCCCTGCTTGGCGGAGCCATAGAGCACCGGGAAGTCGAGCTGGTTCTCGTCGGCGTCGAGGGCGGCGAAAAGGTCGAAAACCTCGTCGAGCACTTCTTCGGCGCGCTGGTCCGGCTTGTCGATCTTGTTGATCGCAACGATCGGGCGCAGGCCGAGCTTAAGCGCCTTGCCGAGCACGAATTTGGTCTGCGGCATCGGGCCTTCCGCCGCATCCACCAGCAGGACGACGCCGTCGACCATGTGCAGGATGCGCTCGACTTCGCCGCCGAAGTCGGCGTGGCCCGGCGTATCGACGATGTTGATGCGCGTGTCGCCATGGGTCAGCGAGGTGACCTTGGCCAGAATGGTGATGCCACGCTCGCGCTCGAGATCGTTGGAATCCATCATCCGCTCTTCCGTCTTCTGGTTGTCGCGGAAGGAGCCGGATTGCTTCAAGAGCACGTCAATCAGCGTCGTCTTGCCATGATCGACGTGCGCAATGATGGCGATGTTACGCAGGTTCATGTGGTGTCGTGCTCCAAAAAAGATACCGCGGGCCCCTCGGACCCGCGGATTTTCGCGCCCCTCTATAAACCGGGGGGCGGTTTCTTGCAATGCAGCAAACCGCAACGTCGCCTTGACAGTTTCTTCGGACCGGACCAATTACTAAGGTAAGCATATAATATGGAGTGCTTATGACTTCGGTCGTCCCACCTCGCCCGATCGGCTATCTGGTCGCCGATATCGCGCGGCTGATGCGCCGGCGCTTCGTGCGCGCGCTCGCCGCCGCCGATACGGGCGTCACCGCGGCCGAGGCCCGGGTGCTGGCCTATGTCGAGCACTATCCGGGTCAGCGGCAGGCGGCGCTTGCCGAGCGCCTGGGCGTGGAGCCAATGACGCTCAGCGCGCTTCTCGACCGGCTGGAGGCCGCCGGCCTCTTGCGGCGCTTGCCGGATCCCCAGGATCGCCGCGCCAAGTTGATCGAAATTGATCCGAACGCAACGCCGGTGCTGGAGCGCATCCACGATGTCGCGATCCGGCTGCGGATGGAGGCAGTGGAGGGGTTTGCGCCCGCCGATGTCGATGCCGTCTACGACCTGCTGGAACGCATGCATGAAAATCTGGCCGACTGCGGCCCCCCGGAGACGTCATGACAACGACAGATGCCGGCACCCTGAAGCCGGACCACCACGCCACGCAGACGCCGCTTCCGCCAATGAGCGAGCGACGCACCGCCATCCTGGGCGCGGCTCTTGTCGCCATCGGCCCCATCACCATGGCGCTCTACACGCCGGCGATGCCGGTGCTTGCCGAGGTGTTTTCCACATCCTCGTCGATGGTGAAGCTGACGCTCACGGCCTATTTCACCGGCTTCGCGCTGACGCAGCTTGTCTGCGGCCCGCTGACGGACGCCTTCGGCCGCAAGTCCGTGACGCTTGTCTTCCTGATGCTCTATCTCGCCTCGACGGTGATGGCGGCCTTCGCCCCAACAATCGAGTGGATGCTGGTGGCGCGTACCATGCAGGGCATTGGCGCCTCGGTCGGCGTGGCGGTGTCGCGGGCGATCGTGCGCGACCAGTTCACCGGGCAGACCTCGGCCCGCATCATGAACGCCATTGCGATGATGCTCGCCATCGGCCCGGCGCTTGCTCCCTCCATCGGCGGCGTCACGCTCGAACTGTTCGGATGGCGCGAGATCTTCTGGGCGATGCTGATCTATGGCGTGGTGCTGGTGTTCGGCATCCTGGTCTTCCTGCGCGAGACCAACGCCTATATCGATCCGTCGAACCTCAAGCCCGGCGTGCTCCTGCGCAACTACCTCATGCTTCTGATCGACCCGCGCTTCCTGCAGCCGAGCCTTCTCGTCGGCCTCGGAATCGGCACGATCTACACGCTTGCGACCATCCTTCCCTTCGTGCTGATCGAGCAGGTCGGGCTGACGCCGACGCAATTCGGCTTCGGCATGATGATCCAGTCCGGCTCCTTCATCACCGGCGCCATCGTCACGTCGCGGTTGCTGAAGCGGATGGATGCGGAGGCGTTGTTGCCCTTCAGCCTGAGCTGCATGGTGCTGTCGGGTCTTGCGATGATCCTGCTGCTTTCGCTTGCCGAGCCGCGGTTCCTGACGGTGATGCTGCCGGTCGGCGCCTTCGCTTTCAGTCTGGCGATGTCGCTGCCGTCGGCCTCCACCGCCGCGCTGCAGGGCTTCCCGCGTCTTGCGGGATCGGCCTCATCCATGATGGGGTTCATGCAGTTCGGCGCAGGCCTTGCGGGCAGCCTGGTCGCGGCCGGTCTCGGCGATCCGCTTGTCGGCTTGACCGTGGTGCCGCCGACGATGCTGTTTCTTGCGGTCGGCTCCTACGTCGGGCTTGGCCGCTACAATCGCCGCCGGCGGGCGGTCGCCGGATAGGCTCCCGCGCGGCGTCGCGCGAGAGCCTTTGGTCGGCGGGGTTGATTATCCCTTGCGCACGGGATCGAGCGTCACCGAATAGAGCTCCTGGTCGGCGACGTCCATCAGGCGGACGGTCATCTGTTCGCTGGCGCCGTCAATGTCGACGAGACCGAAGAACTGAAGCCCCATGGAGGGCGGCAGGTTCGCGCCCTGGCTTTCGTCCGGGGCCTTCACGTATTTCACGTCCGGGCCGAAGGTCTTGTCGAGCGCGTTCGGACCGAAGGTGCCGGCATGCAGCGGACCGGAGACGAACTCCCAGAACGGCTTGAAGTCCTGGATCTGCGCGCGGTCGGGGCTGTAGTGGTGCGCGGCGGTGTAATGCACGTCCGCCGTCAGCCAGACGATGTTGTCGATGTCGGCCGCGCGGATGAACCGCAGAAGGTCGGCGAATTCGAGCTCGCGGCCCTTCGGCGCGCCGTCGTCGCCGTTCGCGACCGCTTCCGCGCCAGCCTGCGCCTTCCAGTCGTCCCAGACGATCAGGCCGATCGGCATATCGCAGGCAATCACCTTCCAGGTCGCGCGCGAGGCGGCAAGTTCACGCTTCAGCCAGGCGAGCTGCTCCGCACCGAGAACGCGCGAGACGTCGCTCATTTCGGTTTCCATGGACGCACCGTTAGGCCCGCGGTAGCTGCGCAGATCGAGGAAGAAGACGTCGAGCAGCGGTCCATAGGCGATCTTGCGATAGACGCGGCCGGGTTCCGCCGGCTGGTAGCGGATCGGAGTCATCTCGTGGAAGGCACGTCCCGCGCGGGCGGCAAGCAGCGCGACGTTCTTCTCGGTGTAGCGGTCGTCGGCGGTGAGGTCCTTCGACGCCGACCAGTTGTTGACGACTTCGTGGTCGTCCCACTGGAAGAAGGTCGGGACTTCCGCGTTCATGGCGCGCAGGTTGGCGTCGAGCAGGTTGTATTTCCACTGGCCGCGATACTCGTCGAGCGTCTCGGCGACCTTGGATTTTTCCGGCGTGACAATGTTCTTCCACGTCGTGCCGTCGGCCAGTTCGACGCTCTCCTTCAGCGGGCCGTCGGAATAGACCGTGTCGCCGGAATGCAGGAAGAAGTCGGGGCGGTGCTTCAGCATGGTCGCATAGATCTTCATGCCGCCGCGGGCCTCGTCGATGCCCCAGCCCTGTCCGGCGGTGTCGCCCGACCAGGCGAAGCGGATGTCGCGGCGCGAGGCCGGTGCCGTGCGCAGGCGTCCGACCATGGGTTCGGACACGGCCTTCACGTCATTGAGGTCCTGGAAGGCGACGCGGTAGAAGATCTCCTGATCCGACGGCAGGCTCTCGAGCAGCCGCTTGACGGCGAAATCGCTTTCGGGAAGGGCGTCGATGGCGGCCAGGCGGCGCGGATTGGCGAAGCTGTCGGTCGTGTCGACCTCCACCAGCATCCGCGACGGCCGGTCGGCGCGGGCCCAGATCATCGCGGACTGCGTGTCGACATCGCCCGATTGCAGGCCGTGGGTGATGATCGGCCGGGCAGCGGCGCGCGAATAGGCGGGAAGCGCCAGGGCCGCGGTGGCGGCGACGCCGCTTGCGGCGGTGGAAACGAGAAAACGGCGGCGTGTCAGAGCGGATGTCATTTGCGAGAACTCCGGTGGGGGCAATGTCGAGTGGCCCCGAAGACAAAGGAGAGCGCGTGCGATCGCGCGGTCCGTGAGACCGGCGGAACGGTGGCAGGGATTTTTGACAGCCGGTTTTCACCGGTGTGACAAACTGCCGAAGATTTGGTGACGGTTGCTCCGCAAAGCAGCCTTGACGCGCAAGCCCGCACGGCGCAAGACCCACAGTCGCGGTATGAAAAACGGTCCGGCGCGTGGAGGCGGCGCCGCCATCGTGTCGACGAGGATGCCGAGAGCGGAAGACGAGAAATGACACCCCTGAAAGATCCGGCGCATCTCGCCTTTCCCGGTGGCGGGCTTGCCCTCGACCGGCCCCGGGTGATGGGCATTCTCAACGTCACGCCGGATTCCTTTTCCGACGGCGGGCGCTTTCTGGCGCGCGAGGACGCGCTTGCCAACGCCCGCAAGATGATCGCTCACGGCGCCGACGTGATCGACATCGGCGCGGAGAGCACCCGTCCCGGCGCCGTTCCGGTGCCGCCGGAAGAGGAATGGCGGCGGCTGGCGCCGGTGCTGTCCGAGGTCGTGGCAATGGGCACGCCTGTCTCCATCGACACCTACAAGGCGCCGATCGCGCGCGATGCCTGCCGCGCCGGAGCCGTAATCGTCAACGACGTGTGGGGCCTGCAGAAGGACCCCGGCATGGCCGATGTCGTCGCCGAGGCCGGCGCCGCGGTGATCATGATGCACAACCGCGCCGCCGCCGATGCCGAGATCGACATTCTCGACGATATCGACCGTTTCTTCGAACGCTCGCTGGACATCGCCGAACGGGCCGGGATCGCGCCCGAAAAGCAGATGCTCGATCCGGGCATCGGCTTCGGCAAGACGCTTGACCAGAATTACCTCGTCCTCAACCGGCTCGAAACGCTCGCCAAACACGGCCGGCCGCTGATGGTCGGCGCGTCGCGCAAGCGCCTGATCGGTGCGGTGCTCAGCGTCGATACCGATGACCGGCTCTATGGCTCGCTGGCCATTCACACAGTCGCCATGATGAAGGGAGCGGCCATGATCCGCGTGCACAATGTCCAGCCCCATGCGGATGCCGCGCGCATCGTCAGGGCGATTTCCGCAGAGGGCGTGGCGTGAGCGACACATCCACGTCGAAGCCGGTGCGTGCCGCGCTGGGGCTCGGCTCAAACATCGGCGACACGCGGGCCAATCTCGATGCGGCGCTCGCCGGCTTGAGCGACAGCGGCCCGGTGCGGGTCATCGCGCGGTCCAGCGACTATCGCACCCCTCCCTGGGGACCGGTGCCGCAGGACGATTATCGCAATGCCTGCGCGCTGGTGGAAACGACGCTGTCTCCGCGGGCCCTGCTCGACCTCTGCCTGTCGGTGGAGCGGGCGCTGGGGCGCGTGCGCGACGTGCGCTGGGGGCCGCGGCTGATCGATATCGACGTGCTCGTCTACGGCGAGGAAAAGGTCGAGGAAGAGGGACTGTCGATCCCGCATCCGCGCATGGCGGAACGCGCCTTCGTGCTGGTGCCGCTGGCCGAGATCTGGCCCGACGCGCCGATTGGCGACGGCCGCACGGCCGCCGAAGCGCTTGCGAGCTGTCCGGGACAGGACGAGATCCGCCGGCTCGACGACGCCTGAGGCGGCGCGCCGGGGACCGACGGTCAGTCGTTTCCGGGCGCGCTCTTGGTCACGGCATCGCGGCCGAAGTTCGGAATGTCGGTGTCCTGACCCGCTTCGACGATGGAGCGGCGGATGCTGCGCGTGCGGGTGAAGAGGTCGAACAGCGCATCGCCGTCGCCCCAGCGCACCGCGCGCTGCAGGGCCGCGAGATCCTCCGAAAACCGCGCCAGCATCTCCAGGATCGCGTCCTTGTTGTGCAGGCACACGTCGCGCCACATGGTCGGATCGGAGGCCGCCAGCCGGGTGAAGTCGCGAAAGCCCGAGGCGGAGTATTTGATCACTTCCGACTTTGTCACGGCTTCCAGATCGTCCGCCGTGCCGACGATGTTGTAGGCGATGATATGCGGAAGATGCGAGACGATGGCCAGCACCAGATCGTGGTGGTCGGCATCCATGGTCTCGACGGTCGAGCCGCAGGCCTCCCAGAAGGCCGTCAGCCGGGCGACGGCATCCGCATCGGCGTCGTCCGTGGGCGTCAGGATGCACCAGCGGTCGCGGAAGAGCTCCGCAAAGCCGGCGTCGGGCCCGGACTCTTCCGTGCCGGCGATCGGATGGCCGGGAATGAAATGCACGGTCCCGGGCAGATGCGGTGCCATCTGGCGGATGACCGACGCCTTGGTCGATCCGACGTCGGTGACGATTGCGCCCGGCGCAAGCGCGGGCGCGATCCATTTCGCCACCGCCTCGCTCGCGCCGACGGGCACGCAGAGGATCACCAGATCCGCATCCGCCACCGCCTCGCCCGCGTCGAGGCAATATCGGTCGCCCAGGCCCAGTTCCTCCGCGCGGCGCAGCGTATGCTCCGAGCGGGTGGAAACGACGATTTCCGAGGCAAGGCCGTTGCGCCGGATGACGTGGGCGAGCGAGGACCCGATCAGGCCGATGCCGATCAGGGCGACGCGGGAAAAGGGCGTGAAGGACATGAGACTGCTTGTGGTTTGGGGGGCGCCGCGTCTCGGCGGCGCCCGTGCCGTGATCAGGCGGCGAGGAAGGCCTTGAGCTCCGCGATGACCGCGCGGTTCGCCTCTTCCGTGCCAATCGACATGCGCAGCGCTTCGGGAAGGCCGTAGGCTGCGACCGACCGGAGAACGCATCCCCGGTCGCTGAGATAGGCGTCGGCCTCCGCCGCCGTCTTGCCCGGCGTGGCGGGGAAGTGGATCAGCACGAAATTGCCGACGCTGGGCGTCACCGTCAGACCGAGCGCTTCCAGCTCCGAGGTCACCCAGGGAAGCCAGGTCTCGTTGTGGGCAACCGCCGTCTCGACGAAGGCGCGGTCGCGCACCGAGGCGATGCCGGCGGCCTGTGCGGCGGCGGAGACGTTGAAGGGACCGCGGATGCGGTTCAGCACGTCGATCAGATGCGCCGGGCCATAGGCCCAGCCGAGCCGCAGGGCGGCAAGGCCGTAGATCTTGGAGAAGGTGCGGGTCATCAGCACGTTCTCGGCCGTTGCGGCCAGCTCCATGCCGGCCTCGTAGTCGTTGCGGCGCACATATTCCGCATAGGCGGCATCGAGCACCAGAAGCACATGCGGCGGCAGGCCGGCATGCAGGCGCCGGATCTCCTCGAAGGGAATATAGGTGCCGGTCGGATTGTTCGGATTGGCGAGGAAGACCACCTTGGTGCGGTCGGTGACGCGCGCAAGGATCGCGTCCACATCGGTCGCGAGATCCTTTTCCGGCGCGATGACCGGCGTTCCGCCGGCGGCGAGAATGGCGATCTTGTAGACCAGGAAGCCATGCTCGGTGAAAATGCCCTCGTCGCCCGGCCCGATGTAGGCGCGCGCGACCAGTTCCAGGATCTCGTCGGAGCCGTTGCCGCAGATGATGCGCTGGGCGTTTAGCCCGTAGACCTCGGCGATCGCGTCGCGCAGCGCCGAAGAGCCGCCGTCGGGATACAGTTCCAGATGCCCGGCCTGGGCCTTGAAGGCTTCGATGGCCTCGGGGCTGGCGCCAAGCGGCGTCTCGTTGGACGAAAGCTTGTGCAGCTTGCTGCCGCCGGTCGACTTCGTGCGACCGGGAACATAGGGCGCAATGTCGAGAATGCCGGGACGGGGCTGCGGGTGCGAGATGACTGGTTGCATTTCTTTCGCCGATTCACGCATTGAGTGTATATTGCGGCCTCGCATCCGTCGGATCCTGCGCACCCGAAAGGCGCGACGGTGACGACAAGGCGCGTTTGCGCGCATAGTCATAGGCAGAGTGCCTTGGGATGGCAAAAGAAATCATTGACCTCGGGCAGGCGCGCTCCTACGTCTCGAAGCCCTGAATTGGGGCGGAAACTGCCTCTCGCGGCGGCACTCTCGACGCGCTGCGCGGTCGGCATGCCTGCACACAGACGATGAAAAGGACGGTCGGTCTGCCATGACGCAGGAGACTTCACCGGAACCGACGCCGAACAGCGAGGCGAAGGGCGAGACGGGCGGGACGCAGGCCAGCGCGTCGCCGGCCCCCTTGAGCGAGATGGACGCACCGTCGAGCCAGGTTCGCGCCTTTGGCGGCGACACCGCGCTCAGGCTCGATTCCGGTGCGCTGCTCGATCCCTGGCAGATTGCCTATGAAACCTATGGCACGCTGAACGCCGAGCGCAGCAATGCGGTTCTGATCTGCCATGCGCTGACGGGCGACCAATATGTCGCCTCCAGCAACCCGATCACCTCCAAGCCCGGCTGGTGGTCGATGCTCGTCGGCCCCGGCCGACCGGTGGACACCAATCTCTATTATGTGATCTGCGCCAATGTGCTGGGCGGCTGCCTCGGCACCACGGGGCCAGCCTCGACCAATCCCGCGACGGGCAAGCGCTGGGGCCTCGACCTGCCGCTAGTTACCATCAAGGACATGGTGCACGCGCAGGCGATCCTGCTCGACCACCTGGGGATCGAGACGCTGTTTGCAGTCATCGGCGGGTCCATGGGCGGCATGCAGGTGCTGCAATGGGCGTCGAGCTATCCCGAGCGCGTGTTCGCAGCGCTGCCGATCGCCACCGCCGCGCGCCATTCCTCGCAGAATATCGCCTTCCACGAGGTGGGCCGCCAGGCGGTGATGGCCGATCCCAACTGGTGCGGCGGGCGCTATTTCGAAAAGGGCGTGCGTCCGTCCAAGGGGCTCGCCGTGGCGCGCATGGCCGCCCATATCACCTATCTCTCGGATCCGGCGCTGCACCGCAAATTCGGCCGCAACCTGCAGGACCGCGACGCCGTCACCTTCGGCTTCGACGCGGATTTCCAGATCGAGAGCTATCTGCGCCACCAGGGGATGACCTTCGTCGACCGCTTCGACCCGAACTCCTATCTCTATCTCACGCGCGCCATGGATTATTTCGATCTCGGCGCCGATTTCGGCGGCACGCTGGCCCGCGCCTTCCTGCATTCCGCGACCCGGTTCTGCGTCATGTCCTTCACCTCCGACTGGCTGTTTCCGACATCCGAGAGCAAGGCGATCGTGCGCGCGCTCAATGCGGCCGCCGCAAATGTCTCCTTCGTCGAGGTGGAGAGCGACCGCGGCCATGATGCCTTCCTGCTGGACGAGCCGGAAATGTTCCGCACCGTGGTCGGCTTCTTGACCGGCGCGGCCCACGCACGCGGCATCGCGGCCCCGAACGGGGGGGCGGCATGAGCGGAAAAACCAGCGTTCGCGGCGATCACCGGCTGGTCGCCGATCTGGTGGAACCGGGCTCCCGCGTGCTCGACATCGGTTGCGGCGACGGCGAACTGCTCGATCTTCTGGTGCGCGAGAAACAGGTCGACGGGCGCGGCATCGAGATCTCCCAGGCCGGCGTCAACGCCTGCGTCGCGCGCGGGCTGTCCGTGGTCCAGGGCGATGCCGACAGCGATCTTGCGGATTATCCGGACGACGCCTTCGATTTCGTCATCCTCAGCCAGACCCTGCAGGCGACGCGTGCACCGCGCGTCGTGCTGGACCAGTTGCTGCGCATCGGATCGAACGTGATCGTGTCCTTCCCCAACTTCGGGGTCTGGCGCAACCGGCTGCAGCTGATGTTCCTCGGGCGCATGCCGGTGACCGACTATCTGCCCTATTCCTGGTACGACACGCCCAACATCCACTTCTGCACCATCCGCGACTTCGTCTCCATGTGCGAGGAGACGGACGCGCATATGGTCAAGGCGATGGCGCTCAACGCCCGTGGCGAGCCGGTCGGCTTCACGGCGCCCTGGTGGGTGTGGAACCTGATCGGCGAACAGGCGTTGTTCCTGCTGAAGCGGTGATGCCGGCGGTTGCGGGCGGGGGCGACAGGCCTGTTGCCGCGCCGTCGGGGATGAAGGTCGGCCGGAACGAGCGGATCAACCGGGTCTTGCCGACCGGCGTGCCGCGGTAGATCTGCTTTTCCGCCTCCACGAGCAGGAGTCCCGCGAAGGCCGGCCACAGGCGCTGTCCGACGCGCTCCCAGGCGCGCGCGCTTCGCAGGAGCATGCGCGATTTCGTCGGCGGCAGGAACAGCGCCTCTCCCGTGCCCAGCGTGTTGAACTGGCAGGAGCGCAGCAGCGCCTCGATCTGGCTGCGCGAGAACGGGCGTCCGTAGCCGAAGGGCGAGATTTCCGAGCGCGCCCACAGGCCGCGCCGGTTCGGCAGCACGACGATCATGCGGCCGCCGGGCGCCAGCACGCGCCAGACCTCGCGCAGCATGGCGTCGGGGTCGCCGCTGTGGTCGACACCGTGGACGACCAGCGCATTGTCGAAACTGTTGTCGAAGAACGGCAACTCGGTCTCGTCGACCAGCGTTGCCGAATTGCGCCCGCCGCGCGGCCAGGCGACGACGCCCTGGGCCGCCGGCATGGCTGCGACGCAGCGTTCCGCCTCGTCCAGATAGGGGCGCATGTAGGGGCCGGCGTAGCCGATGCCGATCAGGCGGCGGTCGCGCAGCTCCGGCCAGAAGCTGCGGATCCGCGCCCCGACAAGCACCCGCAGCATCCGACCCAGAGGCAGGTCGTAGAAGGTGCGCTGATGGACGACGTCGAGATACATGAAGACCTGCAGCGACGGCCCGGTGGCGGGCTGGGAGGCCGATTGAACCCTTCCCCGCGCCGTGATGCAACCGTCTCGCGTGTCGCACCTTGCCCGCGCCCGCCCCTTGTCCCCGGCGCCGGGTCGGGGCAGGGTGGGCGCGCCGGCGCCCCGGGTCGATGGCGGGTGACGGAAACCGGGCTGCGTGGTGGCCGGGGCGAAGCGAAACGACAGGAGACAATGGCGATGAGCGAAGCGACGAAACAGGTCGAGATCCGGCAGTTTCCCTGCCTCGACGACAATTTCGGCGTGCTGGTCCACGTGCCCGCGACGGGTGGCACCATCGCCTTCGACGTGCCCGACGCCGAGCCGTATCTGGCGGAACTGGAGCGCGCGGGCTGGACGCTCACCGATATCCTGATCACCCACCATCACTGGGACCATGTCCAGGGACTGGGCGCGCTGAAGGCCGCGACCGGCGCGCGCGTCACCGGCCCGGCGCTGTCGCGCGACAAGATCGCGGAAATGGATGCCGTCGTCGCCGACGGCGATACGATCACCGCCGGCGGGCTTGCGTTTCAGGCGCTGGGAACGCCGGGGCACACGCTCGACCAGATTTCCTGGTGGGCGCCGGAGGCGCATTTCGCCCATACCGGCGACACGCTGTTCGCGCTCGGCTGCGGCCGGGTGTTCGAGGGCGACATGGCGATGATGTGGGCCTCGATGGACAAGCTCGCGCGGCTGCTGCCGGGTGACACGCGGATCTACTGCGGCCATGAGTACACATTGGCGAACGCGCGTTTCGCGGTGACGGTCGACCCGGACAATGCGGCGCTGGCCAAACGGGCGAAGACCGTGGAAGGCCTGTGCGAGCGCAACCAGCCGACGCTGCCGACCACCATGGAAGACGAGCTTGCTACCAACCCCTTCCTGCGCGCTGGCGACGCCGGCATCCGCAAGACGCTCGGCATGATGGATGCGAGCGACGCGGAGGTCTTTGCCGAGATCCGCCGGCGCAAGGACAGTTTCTGACCCGGCAGGCGCACGCCGTCGACACTGGTTTCAGCCAAAGGACTTTCGATGCTCGATCCTTCGCTCTCCGCCCGGGATGTCATCCGCATTCTCGATCTCGCGCCGCATCCCGAGGGCGGCCATTACCGGGAGACCTACCGCGATCCTGCGACGGATGCATCGGGCCGGGCGCGGTCGACGGCGATCTATTATCTGCTCGAGGCAGGCGACGTTTCGGCGTGGCACCGGGTGGATGCGGTGGAGGTGTGGCACTGGCACGCGGGCGGTCCGCTGGCCCTGACCATCTCCGAAAACGGCCATGACGCGCGTGCGCTCCATCTCGGCGTCGATCTCGCCGCGAACCAGCGGCCTCAGGGCGTGGTGCCGGCCGGGGCCTGGCAGACGGCGGAAAGCCTCGGTCGCTGGACGCTGGTGGGATGCACCGTGGCGCCCGGCTTCGAGTTCTCCGGCTTCGAGATGGCGCCGAAGGACTGGCGGCCGGTGCCGCGCGGCTGACGTGTCGCCGCCGATGCCGGGTGTGGCCTTTTGCACGGGGTTTCCCGTCTTGCGTTGCGCACGCGGGCCGTTACAGTGCGCGGCGGCTTTCCGCCGGATGCGTGATGCGTCCGGCACTCCTGCGACTGGACAATGGATCTCATGGCACACAAAGATATCAAGAAGGTGGTGCTCGCCTATTCGGGCGGTCTCGACACCTCGATCATCCTGAAATGGCTTCAGACCGAATACGGCTGCGAGGTGGTGACCTTCACCGCCGATCTCGGCCAGGGCGAGGAGCTCGAGCCGGCGCGCAAGAAGGCCGAGATGATGGGGATCAAGGAGATCCACATCGACGACCTGCGCGAGGAGTTCATCCGCGATTTCGTCTTCCCGATGTTCCGCGCCAATGCGGTTTACGAAGGCGTCTATCTGCTCGGCACCTCGATCGCGCGTCCGCTGATCTCCAAGCGGCTGATCGAGATTGCCCATGAGACCGGCGCCGATGCGATTGCCCATGGCGCCACCGGCAAGGGCAACGACCAGGTCCGCTTCGAGCTCGCCGCCTATGCGCTCGATCCCGACATCAAGGTGATCGCGCCCTGGCGCGACTGGACCTTCAAGTCGCGCACCGACCTGATCGACTTCGCCGAGAAGCACCAGATTCCGGTGCCGAAGGACAAGCGCGGCGAGGCGCCCTTCTCCGTCGATGCCAACATGCTGCACTCCTCCTCCGAGGGCAAAGTGCTCGAGGATCCGTGGGAAGAGGCGCCGGAATACGTGCATCAGCGCACCGTCTCGCCGATGGATGCGCCCGATGTCGCCACCGAGATCACCATCGGCTTCGAGAAGGGCGACGCGGTCTCGCTGAACGGCAAGGCGATGTCGCCTGCGACGCTCTTCGCCAAGCTCAACGACTATGGCCGCGACAACGGCATCGGCCGGATCGATCTCGTCGAGAACCGCTTCGTCGGCATGAAGTCGCGCGGCGTCTACGAGACCCCGGGCGGCACCATCCTGCTTGCCGCCCACCGCGCGATGGAATCGATCACGCTCGACCGGGGTGCCGCGCATCTCAAGGACGAGCTGATGCCGCGCTATGCGGAGCTGATCTACAACGGCTTCTGGTTCTCGCCCGAGCGCGACATGCTGCAGGCGGCCATCGACAAGAGCCAGGAAAAGGTCGCCGGCGAGGTCCGTCTCAAGCTCTACAAGGGCAATGTGATCGTGGTCGGCCGCCAGTCGCCCTATTCGCTCTACTCCGAGGAACTCGTCACCTTCGAGGACGACCACGGCGCCTACGACCAGAAGGACGCCGCCGGCTTCATCCGGCTGAACGCCCTGCGTCTGCGCACGCTCGCCAAGCGCGACCGGTCGAAGTAATGACGACCCCGGCGCGGGAGGGGGAGCGGATGGCCGATATCGGCGCCGCCCTCGCCCGCGCCGGGTTCCGGCTCCTCGGCGGCTTTGCGCCCGAGACTGGCGACGCCGTACCTGACATCGCTCCGGGCGGTCCGGCCGCCGGCCTGATGCTGGTCGGCAGTCTGTCGAGCGAGCTTTTTCCTCATTTTTCTCAATGCGCAGAAGCGCGCGACGGTGCGCCCGATCCGCTCGACCGCCATACGCGCCGGGTGTTGACGCCCATTGCCGAGGCCGCCGGCATGACGCCGGTCTTCGTCTTCGACGGACCGCCCTATCATCCCTTCCAGCGCTGGGCCTTGCGGGTCGGCGGGGTTTCGCCCTCGCCGATGGGCCTGCTTGCCCATGAGCGCTTCGGGCCGTGGCTGGCTCTTAGGGCCGCCTTCCTGTCGCCTGAGCGGCTGGAGGCGGTTGCGCCCTTCCCAGGTGAGGGGCCCTGTCCGCCCTGTGCCGACAGGCCGTGCATGTCGGCCTGTCCTGTCGGGGCGCTCGGGCCCGGTGGCTATGACGTGCCGCTTTGTCTCGCCTATCTTTCGGAAAATCCCGAAGCCTCGTGTCACACCGGCTGCCTGGCGCGCCACGCCTGCCCCGTGGGGCGCGCCCATGCGCAAGGGGCGATGGAAGGGGCGTTTCATATGCGGGCCTTCTTCAAGGGCGCCTTTTGAGGCGCTCCTGTCGCAAATCTTCAAGACCGGCGCTGCCCGGGCCGGGTACAGGAACCCACCATCGACCATCGGGAGACTGACCATGAAATTCCGCTACACGATCCTCTATGTCGAGGATGTCGCCCGCACGCTGACGTTCTACGAGCGCGCCTTCGGGCTGAAGACCGGCTTCCTGCACGAGAGCGGGGACTATGGCGAGCTTGTCACCGGCGACACAAAGCTTGCTTTCTCGTCCCGCAGGCTGATGACGCAGCTCGGCAAGGCGCCGGCGCGCGCCGAGCCGAAGAGCCCGGTCTTCGAGATTGCGCTGGAGACGGACGACGTCGCGGGCGCGCTTGAACGGGCGCGCACGGCCGGGGCGTCGGTCCTGCAGGAAGTGCGCGACGAGGACTGGGGCCAGACGACGGCCTATGTGTCGGATCCCGACGGCTATCTGGTGGAGATCTGCACCCCGGTTGCCGGCACCGCCAGTCCCGACTGAGCGAGCAGGGCGAGGCGCGGTGCATCGCGCCTGAGCCGTGCCGGCGTCGTTCCGAACCACTGGCGGAACGCGCGGGTCATATGCGCCTGGTCGCTATAGCCGGCATCAGCGGCGATTTCGGCCAGGGGCGCCGCTTCGCGAAGCCGCAGGGCGGCCCGCCGTGCCCGCGCAAGGCCGAGCCAGAAGCCGGGTGCGGGCAGTGCATTGTCGCGAAACTGCCTTTGCAGGGTGCGCGGCGTCACCGCCAGACGGCGTGCCAGTTCTGCTGTCGTTGCGTCCGGTCGCGCCTCGATGGCGGCGAAAACCTCCACGGTGGCGGGCGCGCGGGCGCAATGTTCCTCGATCAGGCGGTGCGGGCACGAGGGATCTTCCGCCGCTTCCGCGACGCATGCGAGCAGCCGTGCCGCGTCGATCCGCGTGCCGGGCGCGAGGCGGTAGCCGGTCAGCCGTGTGCCGGGGGCAAAGCCGGTGGACAGCACGGGGCTGCTGTGCAACTCGCTGACGAAACCGAAAGGCTTTGCGCCCGAAGCCTCGACCATGATCAGGTCGCGGCAGCCGTCGGGGAGCACGAGGTCGCGGCAGGGCCGCGCGACGGTGTGGTGCCAGACATCGAGGAGGGGCGACATTCCGGCTCCCGGTGCGGCTCAGCGGTCGCGGTTGGCGACGAAGCGGGCAAGCGCCGACAGTTCCTCGGCACCTGTACCGAAGGGCGCCAGCAGGCTCTCCGCCTCGGCGATCTGGCGGTCGAGTTCGGCGCGGGTCCAATCGACGCCCTTCAGCGCGACCAGCGTCGCCTTGCCCGCCTCCGCGTCCTTGCCGGCCGCCTTGCCAAGCGCCGCACTGTCGCCCTCCACATCCAGCAGGTCGTCGGCGAGCTGGAACGCCAGTCCGACGATCTCGCCGAAGCGGGTAAGGGCCGCGATCCCGTCCGGGTCGGCACCGGCCAGCCGCGCGCCGGTGCGCGCCGCATAGCGAATCAGCGCGCCGGTCTTCATCGCCTGCAACTGGCGAATCTCGCTTTCGGACGTGGGGCGGTGTTCCGCGGCGAGATCCAGCATCTGCCCGCCGGCCATGCCGCCGAGACCGGAGGCCCGGGCGAGTTCCCGGCTGGCGGTCAGGCGGACCTCGGCGGAGGCATGCACCGCAGGATCGGCGACAAGATCGAAGGCGAGCGTCAGCAGCGCATCGCCGGCAAGAATGGCGGTGGCCTCGTCGAAGGCCTTGTGCACCGTCGGCCGGCCCCGGCGCATGTCGTCGTCGTCCATCGCCGGCAGGTCGTCGTGGACGAGCGAATAGCAGTGGATGCATTCGAGCGCGGCGCCGGCCAGCACAAGTCCGTCGTCGTCACGGCCGAACAGGCGGCCGGCGGCGATCAGCAGGCCGGGACGCAGCCGCTTTCCGCCACCGAGGCAGGCATGGCGCATGGCGGCCGTCAGCCGCTCGGGACGGGCGGTCTCGCCGTCAAGGGGGGCGGCGTCCAGCGCCTGCTCAAGGGCGGCTTCGACGCGCTTGGCGCTGTCGGCCAGACGGCCTGCGGGATCGACGGTCAAGAGAGCCTCCGCGTGTCGGGGCGCGGACGGCGCATCGGTGCGCCGCCCGCGTTCGTGTCGTCGATCCTCAGTGTCGCGAAACCGCGAAAAGGTCAACCGGGGCGGCGTCCCGGTGAGGCATCACGCCGCGAGGTCGGCCTCGAGCGCCACCGCGGCCGACTGGATGATCGCCGCATAGCGGATCGCGGTCTGGATCTGCTCGCTGGACATCCCGGCCTTGCGCAGCACGTCCTCATGGGCGTCGATGCACATGCCGCAGCCGTTGATCGCGGAGACGGCGAGCGACCACAGCTCGAAGTCGGCCTTGTCGACGCCGGGCTTGCCGATCACATTCATGCGAAGTTTCGCCGGCATCGTCTTGTACTGGGCGTTTGAGGCGAGATGCACGAAGCGATAGTAGATATTGTTCTGCGCCATGATCGTCGCGGCCGCCTTTGCCGCGGCAACGGCTTCCGGCGCGAGATGCTTTGCTGCCTCGTCGAGCAGTTCCTTGCGCACCGTCGGATTGCGGCTGGCAATGCCGCAGGCGACCATCAGGCCGTATTTCTGCTGGTCGGTGAAGGTCTCGTCGCTGGCCAGCGACGACAGGTTCAGGCGCGTGTCCTTGGCGAAGTCCGGCACGGCAGCCTTGAGGGCATCAATCGACATCAGGTTCGCTCCCTGGCGTAGGAAAGGCCGGAGCGGCACCAGGGCCGCTCCGACGGGTGTTCGACGGTGCTCAGGCGGCCAGCGTGTCGCCGCCGACTTCGCGGTTGCACGGGCACAGTTCGTCCGTCTGCAGGGCATCGAGAACGCGCAGCGTATCCTTCGGGTTACGGCCGACGTTGAGGTTGGTCGCATAGATGTGCTGGATGGTATTCTCGTTGTCGACGATGAAGGTGTAGCGATAGGCGACGCCGTCCGGCGAGCGCACGCCGAGGCCGTCGATGAGCGAGCCGTTGGTGTCGGCAAAGGACCAGATCGGCAGCTTGTCGAGATCCGGGTGGTCGCGACGCCATGCGAGCTTGCAGAACTCGTTGTCGCTGGAGCCGCCGAGCACGACGCAGTCGCGGTCCTCGAAATCGCCTGCAAGGCGGGCGAATTCCGCGATCTCGGTCGGGCAGACGAAGGTGAAGTCCTTGGGATAGAAGAAGATGACCTTCCACTTGCCTTCGAAGCTGTTCTCGGTCAGCGTTTCGAATGCGCTTTCGCCGTTTTCCTCGTGATGGTTGAAGCCGGGCTTCACGCCGACGATCTCGAACTCGGGAAGGGTGTCGCCAATGCCGATCATCTGAAGTCTCCTGAGTGGGAGTGCCGCGCGCAGGAAAGGCGACGCGCGACCAGGTTGGAAGGAGGGAACCCGCCGCCGTATTGTGCGGTGCGGTGAGACCGGTTATGCAAACAACCGCCGTTCGGTCAAACCGATAAAAACGATCTCCCCCATCGGAAATTTCGTTTTTGTTTCATGACCTAGCGTCATCTTGATCACGGCTTTTCCGTCCGGCCAGGGAGTGCGCCGGCGGGCGCCCAACCGGATGGACCGATGCTTCCGACGCTTCGTCAGATGCAGTATTTCGTCGCCCTCGCGGAGCAGCGCAGCTTCGTCCGGGCGGCGGCGGCCTGCCATGTCACGCAATCGACCCTGTCGGCGGGCATCCGGCAGTTCGAAGCCTGTCTCGGCGCGGATCTGATCGATCGTTCCGGCCGCAGGCTGGCGCTGACGGAGGCGGGGCAGAGCGTGCTCGACCATGCGATCTCGATCCTGCGCGATGCCGAGGATCTCGTCGGCCATGCGCGGGTCGCGCATCAGCCGTTGTCCGGCCGCCTGCGGCTCGGGGTCATTCCCTCCATCGCGCCGTTTCTGTTGCCGCGCGCCCTGCCGGGCCTGCGCAAGGCGCATCCGGAGCTGCGCCTGCACCTGCGCGAGGACCTCACGGCGTCGCTGATGGCCTCCCTGCGCGAAGGACGCCTTGATGCGGCGCTGATCGCCTTTCCCCAGAACGTGGGCGACTGCGACAGCGAGGTGATCGGCGATGACCGGCTGCTGCTGGCCCTGCCGGGCGACCATGCCCTTGCCGCGGGCACCAAGCCGGTCGAGCTGCTGCGCCTGCGCAATGAGCCCTTGCTGCTGCTTGAGGACGGCCATTGCCTGCGCGAGCATGTGCTGCAGGCCTTTGCCGGCGCGGCGCCGCCGGAAGCCGACGATATTCGCGCCTCGTCGATGACGACCCTGGTGCAGATGGTCGACAATGGCCTCGGGATCACGCTCGTGCCCCAGATCGCGGCCGACGCCGGCATCGCCCGCGGCACGCGCCTCGCCATCCTGCCGCTTGCCGGCACCGACGCGACGCGTCAGCTCGGCGTGGTCTGGCGCCGGCGGTCCGTGCATGCCGCCGATGCCAGGGCGCTTGCGACTTTCCTGCGCCGCTATCTGCTCGCCTGTCGCGACAATGCGGCAGAGGCTGCGGCATGACGCGGGATCGCGGGTCCGGGGGTGGCGACGCGGCGCGCGGCAGGCGGCGCTCGCTCTGGCGCCGGATCCGGCGCTGGCTGCTCTGGGGAGTTGCTGTCGTGCTCCTGCTGCCGCCGGTGCTGATCGTCATCTATGCGGTGGTGCCGCCGGTCAGCACCTTGATGCTCGATCGCTACGTGCGGTTCCTGTGGGTCGAGCGCACCTATGTGCCGCTGGAGGCGATCTCGCCGCATCTGATCCGCTCCGTCGTCGCTTCGGAGGATGCGAAGTTCTGCGAACACGACGGCATCGACTGGGAGGCGCTCGGCAGCCAGATCGAGGCGCTCGGCGAGGGCGAGGACGTGCGCGGCGCCTCGACGATCACGATGCAGGTCGCCAAGAACCTGTTCCTGTGGACCGACCGCAGCTATGTGCGCAAGGCGCTTGAGCTGCCGCTCGCGCTGCTCATCGACGCGATGCTGAGCAAGAAGCGGATACTCGAGATCTATCTCAATGTCGCGGAATGGGGCGAGGGGATCTTCGGCGCGGAGGCCGCCGCCCAGGCCTGGTTCGGCAAGACGGCGCTTGCGCTCGGGCGCCGGGAAGCGTCCCGGCTTGCGACGGCCTTGCCGGCGCCGCTTGCCCGCAATCCGGCGAGCCCGGGCCCCGGACACGCGCGCCTGGCGCGGGTGAACCGGGCGCGGGCCGCCGATATCGGCCCGCATCTCGGCTGCCTGCCCGGATTTTGAGCGCCGCGAGGATGCGAATTCGTCAAAAAATTCCCGTTTCGGGCTGGCAAAGCGGCCAAAGGTTCTGTATAAGCCCGCCATTCCTGCACACCGTGTGGACCCACGCCCCGGGCTGACCCGGTCCGGGTTCGCTGGATATTGCACGACGGAGAGAACAAGAATGGCCGTTCCGAAGAGAAAAACATCGCGCATGAAGCGCGGCGCACGGCGCTCCGCGGACGCCCTGGCGCAGCCGACCTATGTCGAGGACAAGGATTCGGGCGAATTGCGCCGCCCGCATCACGTCGATCTCAAGACCGGCATGTACCGGGGACGTCAGATCCTGGCGCCGAAGAACGACGCCTGATCGAAGCGGACCGCTTTGACGCGTTAAAGAGCCGGCGTTTTCGCGCCGGCTTTTTTGCGTTGTCTGATCGGCAAGACCCAAAAGAGGGCTTCCGGATCGCTCCGGAAGCCCTCTTTGCGTTTCAAGCCGTATTGCCGATGGCCCTCAGCCGTTGGCGAAATACTGGCCGCCGTTCATCGAGATGACGGCTCCGGTCATGAAGGCTGCCTGGGTCGAGGCGAGATAGACGACGGCACCGGCGATTTCCTCCGCCTTGCCGAGGCGGCCGACCGGGATGTTGCCGATGATGCCTTCCAGCACCTTCTCAGGCACGGCTGCGACCATGTCGGTGTCGATGTAGCCCGGGCAGATCGCATTGACCGTGATGCCCTTGCGAGCGGTTTCCGCGGCCAGCGCCTTGGTGAAGCCGATCACGCCGGCCTTGGCGGCGGAATAGTTCGTCTGCCCGAGCTGGCCCTTCTGGCCGTTGATCGAGGAGATGTTGATGATGCGGCCATGGCCGCGCTCGCGCATGCCGTCGATGACAGGACGGGTCATGGTGAACATGGAATCCAGGTTGGTGCGGATCACCGAGGACCACTGGTCGTAGTCCATCTTGTGGAACCAGCCATCGCGGGTGATGCCGGCGTTGTTGACGAGCACCTCGACCGCGCCGAGGTCCGAGACCACCTGGGCGACACCGTCATGGCAGGCCTGCGGATCGGCGACGTCCCACTTGTAGACGTGAATGCCGGTCTCGGCCTTGAAGGCTTCCGCCTTCTCGGTGTTGCCGGCATAGGTCGCGGCCACGGTGTAGCCGGCGTCCTTCAGTCCCTTCGAGATCGCGGCGCCAATGCCTCGCGTTCCCCCAGTCACGATTGCCACATTGCTCATGAACATCCTCCCCTTTGGCGGTTCGAAATACCCGGAAACGATTTTTTTCCCGTCGCCGGTTTGATGGCGATGCCTTGCTGTGCCCGCCTTGATCCGTGTCAACCGACGCTTTTGGCGTTCATTCCGTTCGCCGCGGCGCGCGATTGTAATTTGTAACTGAAATCAGTGTTTTGAGGCACGACGCGCAGAGCGGTCCGCGCGCCGTGCGTGCATCGAAAGTCTAGGTGAAAAGCGACCGTTGCCTCAACGCTCGACGCAGAGCGCAACGCCCATGCCGCCGCCGATGCACAGGGTCGCAAGACCCTTCTTGGCGTCGCGCTTGCCCATTTCGTGAAGCAGCGTGACCAGAACGCGGGCGCCCGACGCGCCGATCGGATGGCCGATGGCGATGGCGCCGCCGTTGACGTTCACGATGTCGGGGCTCCAGCCCATGTCCTTGTTGACGGCGCAGGCCTGGGCGGCGAAGGCCTCGTTGGCTTCCACCAGATCGAGATCCTCTGGCTTCCAGCCGGCCTTTTCGAGCGCCTTGCGCGAGGCGGGAATCGGGCCCGAGCCCATGACGGCCGGATCGACGCCGGCGGTGGCCCAGGAGGCGATGCGCGCCAGCGGCGTCAGGCCGCGACGCGAGGCCTCGGCCGCGCTCATGATGACGAGGGCGGCGGCGCCGTCGTTGATGCCCGATGCGTTGCCGGCGGTGACGCTGCCGTCCTTGGTGAAGGCGGGACGCAGCTTGGCCATGCCCTCGAGGCTTGCGCCATGGCGGATGTATTCGTCCTGGTCGACGACGCGCTCGCCCTTGCGCTCCTTCACGGTGACCGGCGTGATCTCGTCGACGAAGCGGCCGGCTTTCTGCGCGGCCTCGGCCTTGTTCTGCGAGGCGACGGCGAATTCATCCTGCTGGTCGCGGGAGATCTGCCACTTCTCGGCGACGTTCTCGGCGGTCTGGCCCATGTGGTAGCCGTTGAAGGCATCCCACAGGCCGTCCTTGATCATCGTGTCGATCATCTTGAAGTCGCCCATCTTGTAGCCGGCGCGCATATGCGCGCAATGCGGCGAGAGCGACATGTTTTCCTGGCCGCCCGCGACGATGATCGAGGCGTCGCCGGCGAGGATCTGCTGCATGCCGATGGCGACGGTGCGCAGGCCCGAGCCGCAGACCTGGTTGAGAACCCAGGCAGTGGCGCTTTCGGGGATGCCGGCATGGATGGCCGCCTGGCGCGCCGGATTCTGCCCGCTGCCGGCGGTCAGGACCTGGCCGAAGACCACCTCGTCCACATCCGCCGCGGCCACGGAGGCGCGCTCGAGGGCGGACTTGATCGCGGTGGCGCCAAGCTCATGGGCGGGGGTGTTGGCAAAGGCTCCGTTGAAGGAGCCGACGGGGGTGCGCGTTGCGCTGACAATGACGACGTCGGTGGGTGCGCTCATATGTGTTCTCCGAAACTCCGGACCTCCCGGGGTGCGCGCTGGCCCCTCTTTGGTTTTGCACGCGCGTTCGCCAAACTAGAGACGGTCGACTTGCCATAGTCAACCGGCACTCCGCGTATGCGGAGCCGTTTTGGCGCCGAACCGGCTTGTGCTTTCGTCGGGTGGGCGGCGCAATCCGGCGTTTTGCGGTCCGGTCGACAAAACGGTGGTGCCGGTGGGGGAGATTGGCTTATCGTGATGGAAACGAACGAGTGGCGCATGCAGCCGGTCCGGCTGCGTGGAGCCGGGAGGAATGCCGCGTTGTCCTTTTCCGATCCGGTCTTGCGAGACCGGTTCGTCCGCAAAGAGGCGACGCCCGAAGCCGGGATCCGATACACGACATGGCCAAGACGAGCGATCCGACGATCATCAAGAAATACGCCAACCGCCGTCTCTACAATACGGGGACGAGCACCTATGTCACGCTCGAAGACCTGGCGATCATGGTGAAGGATGAAGAGGATTTTGTCGTCTACGACGCGAAATCCGGTGACGACATCACCCGTTCCGTACTCACGCAGATCATTTTCGAGCAGGAGAACAAGGGGCAGAACCTGCTGCCGATCACCTTCCTGCGGCAGTTGATCCGCTTCTACGGCGACAGCATGCAGAACGTGGTTCCGAGCTATCTCGATTTTTCCATGACGTCGCTGACCAAGGAGCAGGACCGGCTGCGCGAGCAGATGTCGAGCGCCTTCGGCGCGACCGCCTTCGACGCGATCGAGGATCAGGTCAAGCGCAATGCCGAGGTGTTCGACCGGGCGATGAAGATGTTCCTGCCCTTCGGCCAGGAAAGGGACGGAGAGGCCGGCACGGGGCACGCCGCCGGAACAGGGGAAGGCGCCTCGCGCACCCGCAATGTCGAGGACTTCGATGCGCTGAAGAAACAGCTCGACGCCATGCAGAAGAAGATCGACGCCCTGGCCGGCGGCGACAAGGAATAGCGGCAGGCCGCCCGTGCGGGCGGCCTGTCGGCCGCCTTCAGCCGCCGTCCGCCTGAAGGCCGGCGGCCTGGATGCCGGCAATGGCGCAGGCTTCGTCATTGTCGGAGGTGTCGCCGGTGATGCCGACGGCTCCCAGGATCTCGCCGCCTTCCCCGTCACGGATCAGCACGCCGCCCGGCACCGGGACGATGCCGCCGCCGGCTGCGCCGTTGAGGGCTTGCACGAAATGCGGGCGGGTCTGGGCGTTGGCGTCCAGCCAGCGCGATCCGGCGCCGACGGCCACCGCGCCATAGGCTTTGCCGGTGGCGATCTGCGGCCGCATGATCGACGAGCCGTCCTGGCGCATCAGCGCGACGAGATGGCCGCCGGCGTCGAGCACGGCGACGGTCAGGGGTTTCAGGCCGAGCTCCGCGCCCTTGTCAAAAGCCGCCTTGATAATTTTTTCCGATACGGAAAGAGTGAGTTTGCTCATTTGCAAAAATCTCCGCAATGACATCGGTGTAGGGTCCCGGAAACGGCTATCAGGGTCTCTGTTGTGTTCCAATGGAGAAAAACGACAAGGACCCGCTCCAGAAGAGAAACAATAACGGGTGCGGCCCGGGGTGTCATTGAATAGCGGCTTTCACAGGCGTGCCCTGCGGTGGTGGTCGCGATCATTGGCCCGCGGTCCCGCCCGGTCGGCGCCCGATCCCGGCGGCGGGCGACGCGCCACCGACCACAGCAACGCGGCACAAGCACCCGGTGCCCAGGCAACAAGAGGATGCAATCCATGCGCGACTTCCAATTCCCCGGCCGATCCGCGACCTATGCCACGACGGCGATGGCGGCCACGTCGCATCCGTTGTCGACATCGGCTGCCATCGAGATGCTGCAGGCGGGCGGCAATGCGGTGGATGCCGCGGTCGCGGCCGCGGCGGTGCAGGCGGTTGTCGAGCCGCAGATGACAGGCATCGGCGGGGACTGTTTCGCGATTGTCGCGGGTCCGGACGGCAGCCTGCACGGGCTGAATGGCTCCGGCCCGGCGCCGGCGGCGGCGACGCCGGAAAAGCTCGCCGAGCTCGGCGTCACGCAGATCGATTTCAACGGGCCGCATGCGGTGACGGTGCCGGGCGCGGTGCGGGCCTGGGAGGTGCTGCTGGCGCGCCATGGAACCCGCAGTCTTGGCGACGTGCTGACGCGGGCGATCGCCTGCGCGCGCGACGGCTATCCCGTCACCCCCCGCGTTGCCTACGACTGGTCGCGCAATCTGGAAAAACTCTCCGCCGATCCGGGCTCGGCCAACGAGTATCTGATCGACGGCGCCATTCCCCGCGTTGGCCAGGTGATGCGTCACCGGGCGCTGGCCCGCACCCTGCAGGCGATTGCCGACACTGGCGCCAAGGCGTTCTACGAGGGCGAGGTGGCGCAGGACATCGTCGACACGCTGGCCGCCAAGGGCGGCCTGATGACGATGGATGACATGGCGGGCATGGAGACGCTCGACATGGAGCCGGTGGTGCGCAACTACCGCGGCATCGACGTCGCCGAGCTGCCGCCCAACGGCCAGGGTTTCATCGCGCTGGTGATGCTCGGCATCCTGGAGCGCTTCGACCTCGCCGGCCTCGACCCGTCCGGGCCGGAACGCTTCCATCTGGAGATGGAGGCCGGACGTCTTGCCTATTCCGTGCGCGATCTCTTCCTCGCCGATCCGGACCATATGGACTACGGACCGGAGGCCTTCCTGACGCCCGCCTATCTCGACAAGCTGGCGGCGCGGATCACGCCGTCCTCGCGCATCCCGGAAATTCCGCCGGCGCTGCTCGGGCCGTCGTCGGACACGATCTATCTGTCGGTCGTCGACGATGCCGGCATGGCCGTGTCGCTGATCAACTCGGTCTACAAGGACTTCGGCTCCGGGATCTGCGCGCCGAAGAGCGGCGTATTGCTGCAGAACCGCGGCGCCTGCTTCCGGCTCGAGCCGGGGCATCCCAACTGCATCGACGGCGGCAAGCGGCCGCTGCATACGATCATTCCGGCGATGGCGTTCAAGGACGGCAAGCCGCATCTGTCGTTTGGCGTGATGGGCGGGGGCTACCAGCCCTGCGGTCACGCGCATGTGCTGACCAATATGGTCGACTTCGGCATGGATCCGCAGGAGGCGATCGACGCCCCGCGGATGTTCTTCGACGAGACGACGCATGTGTTGCAGGCGGAGCGCAGCGTTCCGGCCGAGACGCTGTCCGTGCTGCGCGGGCTGGGGCATGAGATCGTCGAGGCGCCGGGTCCGATCGGTGGCGCGCAGGCGATCCTGATCGACCGCGAGAACGGAACGCTGGTCGGCGGGTCCGATCCGCGCAAGGACGGGATGGCTGCCGGCTATTGAAACGCCAACCGGCGACGGATGAATGCAAAAATAAGGCGGCGGGAGATCCTGCCGCCTTTTTCACATGCCTTGAGCGCTTGACGCGCGGATGACGCGCCTCAGCGGCTGACGGCCAGCACGCGGCCGGCTTCCATGTGGCGCGGCTGGCGCTCGGTGGTGCGATAGGCGTCGATTGCCTGCGCCGGGGCGGCGCGGCGGCGCGCGCGGGTTTGCGGCATGTTGTCCCGCGTCGCGATCAGCTGGGCGAGAAAGGCCGCATTGGTGCGGTGCAGTCGGGAATAGCCGGTCTCGCGGGTCTCCACGATCGGCTCGATGGCGACAAGGCTGCCGGTGCCGGACACTGCGCGCGCCTCGGCCGTCGCTCCGGCGCGGGCGGAGGACGTCCGTCCCGTCGTCGGTCCCGCCGTGACACGGGTTTTGGGCTCGATCTGCATCTTTGCCTCCCGGGCGTGCCAATTTGAGACCTTGGCGTTGTTACCGGGTAATTTAGCGCAAATGCCGTGCCAGGCGATAACCTCTTGTTAACTATTTTGCGAAAGACGCGGGCGAACCTCCGGTTTTCCCCGGATTTCCGCCGTTCTTGCCGTAGTGATTCGTCAGGAGCGTGGGCGCTTCAGTGGAAGTCGTCCCCCCGCGAGACGCCGAAATCGCGCCGTGCACCGGTGATGGTGATGCTGAAGCCGGCGATCACGTCCACAAACGAGATGCAGATCAGAATGAAAAACACCGAGGTCGCGGCCTCGCGTACGGTGAGGAACTCGACCAGATAGGCGACGAAGACCAGCGTCGACAGGATGTGGTCGGTCAGGGCGACGACGCCGGTGCGGGTCGCCTTCAGCAGTTCGACGAAGAGCAGGACGAGGCCCGACAGGATCATCAGGTCGCCGATGACCAGCGTGAAGCGGGCGCCGGAGACGAGTTCGATGGTGAGCACCGGGCCGAGCCACGGATCCCCGCCGACATCACCCAGAAGCGAGAACGCCAGCAGGTTGTAGACCAGCAGCGGGGCGAGGGTCAGCGGGATCGACACGATGAACGGCATGGCCGGTATCCTTTCGGGCAGCTGTGGGCGAGGTGGACATCGCCGTTGGAGCGGTCGCATGACCGTCTTGCGCATGTCGATTCGCGCCCGCCCCGACACGGCGCGATGATGCTGCCTTCCCCGGCCGGCCGCAAGGCCCGCTGCCCTGGCGCGGGAGAGATAAAAAAACCCGGGGCCTGGGCCCCGGGTTCAAGGTGCGACCGGTCACGGGACCGGCCGTCACGGGAGATCGTCGGTCACGTCAGACGCGCTGGCTGCCCTGACCAAACTCCGGATAGGCTTCGACGCCGACTTCCGTCTTGTCGAGGCCGAGGGCCTCTTCTTCCGGGGTCACGCGCACGCCGATGGTGGACTTGAGGATCAGCCAGACGACAAGGCTGACGCCGAAGGTGAAGACACCGAAGGCGACCACGCCCACGCCCTGCACGTAGAAGCTGGCGTCGGAGTTCGACAGCGGCACGATCATCGTGCCCCAGATGCCGGCGATCAGGTGGACCGGGATCGCGCCGACGACGTCGTCGATCTTCAGCTTGTCGAGCAGCGGCACGGTGAAGACCACGATGACGCCGCCGATGCCGCCGATGATGATCGACTGGAAGATGCTGGGCGCCAGCGGCTCCGCGGTGATGGAGACGAGGCCGGCCAGCGCACCGTTCAGCGCCATGGTCACGTCGACCTTCTTGTACATGATCTGCATCAGGATCACCGCGACGACCACGCCGGCGGCGGCGGCCATGTTGGTGTTGACGAAGATCCGCGACACGTCGGTGACGTCGCCGATGGTGCCCATGGCCAGCTGCGAGGCGCCGTTGAAGCCGAACCAGCCGAGCCACAGGATGAAGGTGCCAAGCGTCGCGAGCGGCATGGATGAGCCGGGCATCGGGTGGACCTGACCGTCCGCGCCGTATTTGCCGGCGCGTGCGCCGAGCACCAGCGCGCCGGCAAGAGCGGCCCAGCCTCCGACCGAGTGCACCAGGGTGGAGCCGGCGAAGTCGGAGAAGCCCATGCCGTCAAGCCAGCCGGCGCCCCACTCCCACGACCCGCCGATCGGATAGATGAAGCCGGTCAGGATGATCGTGAAGATCAGGAAGGGCCACAGCTTGATGCGCTCGGCGAGCGTGCCGGAGACGATGGAGGCGGTGGTGGCGCAGAACACCATCTGGAAGAACCAGTCGGAGGCCGTCGAGTAGCCGGTGTCGAGCGCGTTGCCGCCGACCGGGTCGATGCTGTAGGGGCCGAGCGAGCCCATGAAGCCGCCGTCGACGCCCGTGTACATGAGGTTGTAGCCGGTGATCCAGAACATCAGACCCGCAATGGAATAGAGGGTGATGTTCTTCAGGCACTGCATGGAGACGTTCTTGGAGCGCACCATGCCGGCTTCCAGCATGGCGAAGCCCGCGGCCATCCACATGACGAGGAAGCCGCCGATCAGGAACAGCAGCGTGTTGAAGATATAGGCGGTCTCCGTCGACAGCGCGAACTGCGGCGTGTCCTGCGCAAGCGCCGGACCGCCGGCCGCGAGCGTCGCGGCAATCGCGAGACCTGCGGTGAGAATACGGTTTTTCATCGGATTATCCCCTGCTCGAATGGATCAAAGCGCGGCGGCGTCGGTTTCGCCGGTGCGGATGCGCTGAACCTGGTCGAGCGCGTAGACGAAGATCTTTCCATCGCCGATCTGGCCGGTCTTGGCGGCGCCGGCGATCGCCTCGACCACCTTGTCGGCGAGGTCGGAGGCAACGGCGACCTCGATCTTCAGTTTCGGAAGAAAGCTGACCGCATATTCGGTGCCACGGTAGATCTCCGTGTGCCCCTTCTGGCGCCCGTAGCCCTTGACTTCTGTGACTGTCAGTCCCTGAACGCCGATGCTCGTGAGGGCGTCGCGCACCTCGTCGAGCTTGAACGGCTTGATGATGGCCATCACGATTTTCATGCTCGCTTCCCGTTCCTTTCCCTGCTTTCCCCCGCCCGTCGGAGGCGCGGTGCGCGTGCCGGGGGCGGTTGTCGGTGGCGCGTCGTCCGGAGGAATGCGCGATGCGCATCGGAGCCGGCGCCGACCAACGCCGGACAGCAGGTATCAAGGAGCGTGCCAACTCGTATTGCAGTGCGAAAAGGCGGGGTGTTTCCCGTGCGGCATTTCGGGAATCGTCGATAAGAATCAAAGACTAATAAAAATGTGACCTGAGCCTGAAAAACCGCACATCGGGTCCGCTGGGCGCGTCCGTTGCGTGATCAAAAAATATGCAGACTCGCATTGCGAGCCTGCATAAAAATTAATCGCAAAGGGTCTCTGCCTGTAAATCAGGCAGAGAAGCCGCCATCCGCGAGATAGGCGGATTCCGCCTCGGTCGTCTCGCGTCCGAGGGCTGCGTTTCGGTGCGGGAACCGGCCGAAGCGGCGGATCACATCCATATGCACCAGCGCGTAGAGATAGGTGGTGTCGTCGCCGAGGCGACGGAACAGGTCGACGCTGCGCTCCTGTGCGTCCATGTCCTCGGCGTGCTCGAACGGAAGGTAGAAGAAGGTTCGGGCCATCTTCGGAAACGCACGGTCGAAGCCGGCATCGAGCGCCCGTTCGGCGACCTCGACCGCCCGTGCATCGCCGGAAAACGCCTTGGCATCGCCGCGGTAGAGATTGCGCGGGAACTGGTCGAGAAGCAGCAGCAGCGCCAGCGCTCCATGCGGGGTGCCGGTCCAGTCGTCCAGGGCGCCGAGCCCGGCTGCCGTCACGGCTGGCTCGAAGCGGGCGCGGATCTCCTCGTCGAAGTCCGCGTCGCTGGCAAACCATTTTTCCGGTCCGGCTTTCCACCAGAAATCCAGGATTTCGAAGGGATCGATCTTGTCGGGCGTCATTTCGGGCCTATCCTCGGGTTGCGTCTTGCGACTATGGCACTGCGGGTGCGCGCGTCAAATCCCGGTGCCGAGGCGCAGACATAGGAGGCGCGGCCCCATGACGGCGGCCGGCCCGACCATCGATTTGACAGGACCATCGTTTTGACAGGACCGAAGCCAGTGACCGATCCGCTGACCGAGCTCGATCTCAAGGGCCTGAAGTGCCCGCTGCCGGTGCTCAAGACGCGCAAGGCGCTGTCCAGGCTTCCGGCCGGCACGCGGGTGCGGATCGAGGCGACGGATCCCATGTCCGTCATCGACATCCCGCATTTCTGCAGCGAGGCAGGGCATCGCCTGGTGTCGCGCGAGCAGAACGGCGACACCCATGTCTTCGTGCTGGAGCGCGGCGGCGCGCCGGACTGAGGCTCTGCCGGGGGGCGCTGCCGCCGCCGGCGGGACCGTTCACGCGGCTGCGATCTTGTCCATCGCCTTCGCCATTTTCACGTCGAGCTCGCTGAGGCCACCCGCGTCATGAGTGGTCAGGGTCACTTTCACCGTCTTGTAGACGTTGAACCATTCGGGATGATGGTTCAGCTTCTCCGCAACCAGCGCACAGCGCGCCATGAAGCCGAAGGCTTCGTTGAAATCCTTGAACGTGAAGGTTTTCTCGATCGCGTCGCGATCCGTTGCCTGGGTCCAGCCGTCGAGGCCGGCCAGGCTTGTCGAGCGTTCCGTTTCGTCGAGGCGGGATACCATGAAGGATCTCCTGTGTGTGACGGGCGGGCGAGTTTGCCGCCCTTGACGTCTCCCCTTCACCTAGGATGCCGTTTGCAGGAAAACACCCCCTCGCGAGCCGCAAGGCCTTTTCGCCGGCTGCGGTCGAGGGACGCCTTCAACGGGGATTTGCCGCATGACATCGGTGCTTTTCGTCTGCCTTGGAAACATCTGCCGCTCGCCGCTGGCAGAGGGCATCCTGCGCCACCGGCTTGTCGGGGCGGGTCTTGAGCGGCGCGTTCTGGTCGATTCCGCCGGCACCGGAAACTGGCATGCGGGCAAGGCGCCCGATCCACGCTCCGTCGAGATCGCCGCGCGCAACGGCATCGATCTCTCGGATCTTCGCGCCCGGCAGGTGGGGGCTGCCGACTTCGAGAGATTCGACCTGATTCTTGCCATGGATCGCGACAATCTCGCCACGCTTGAGCGTCTCGGGTCGCGCTCCGGCCTTGCTCGCAGGGGCGATGTGCGCCGGTTCCTGCAACGGGACGTGCCCGACCCGTATTACGGCGGGCCGGAGGGGTTCCAGACCGTCTTCGACATGCTCGACGAAGGGTGCGACCGATTGCTCCGGGATCTCACGCAGGGCGTTTAAGTCGGACCGGTTCGTTCCTATGTGAACCAGACGAGGGGTCATTGTTGCCTGGACGGGGTATGCGTCCGGGCGATGGCCGATGCCTCGGATTTGAACCGGCAGTTTGCCATATCAGGAGGGCGGCCATGAGCGGCTTGCGCATAGACCACGAAAGCTGGATTCTCGTCGGGGATGGCGAAAAGGCGTTGTTTTTCCGCAACGAGGGCGATGCCGACTATCCCAATTTCGAGGTCCTGCGGGTTCTGGAGCACGAAAACCCTTCGACGTCGGACCAGGGGACGGACAGTCCCGGTCGACGCAATGACGGGCCGGGGTCGCACCGCAGCGCCATGGAAGAAACCGACTGGCACACCCTGGAAAAGCACCGGTTCGCCAAGGAGGTGGCCGATGCCCTCTACAAGGCGGCGCATGCCGGGCGGTTCTCGAAACTGGTGGTCGTGGCGCCGCCGATGACGCTTGGCGACCTGCGCAAGGCCTTCCACAAGGAGGTTTCCAGCCGGGTTGTCGCGGAAGTCGACAAGACGCTGACCGGGCATCCGCCCGACAAGATCGAACGCATCCTGTCCACCAAGGACTGATCCGACATCGGCCAGTCACGGCAGCGGTACCGCGGCGAAACAGATTAACCTCGCTGCGGTGCCGCATGGTTAAGCCCGTTTTAACCACGTTGGGCGTTGACTCCTCCCTGGTAATGAGGATCGACGCATGTCCGCTCGGATCATCACGTTGCGCGCGCTTAGCGTCGTGCTCGCAGTCTGGCTGCCCGGCCTGTCCGTGCAGGCGGAAACGCTGCGTGATGCCATGCGCGAGGCCTATCTTCAAAGTCCCGCGTTGAAGGCCGAACGCGCCCGTCAGCGAGCCACGAATCAGGGCGTCTGGCAGGCGCGCAGCGCCTTTCTGCCGCGCGTATCCGGCAGCTATGGCGTGGAGCGGCGCGACTATCGCGATCACCTGAACGCAACCGACAACGACCGGTTCGAGCACAATCTCGAGATCACCGCGGAACAGACCCTGTTCCAGGGGTTTGCAGGGGTGAACCGGCTCAATCAGGCGCATGAGGAAAGCGCGGCCGGTCAGGAGCGGCTGCTCGGCGCCGAGCAGGATCTGCTGTTCGGCACGGGGCGGACCTTTCTTGCCGTTTTGCGGGACCGGCAAAACGTTGCCCATCGCAAGAGCTATCTCGATCTTGTCGGCGAGGAATTGAAGGCGGCCCGACGGCGTGTCCGGCTGGGCGACGCCTCGCGCACCGATGTCGATCAGGCCGCGGCGCGCTACAGCGAGGCGCAGGCCGATCTGGAACAGGCGCTCGGGCAGCTTGCCGCAAGCGATGCGGCCTATCAGCGGCTTGTCGGCCGCGAACCGGGAAAGCTCTCCTGGCCCGCCCTGCCTGCGGACCTGATGCCGGCGTCTCTCGGCGCGGCGCTCGACATCGCCATGCGCGGCAATCCCACGGTGCGCTCCAAGGTGTCCGAGGCCCGGGCGTCCCGCTTTGCCGCCAGGGCGAGCGTGGGCGACATGCTGCCGAGGGTGACCGCCAGCGCGTCCTATCTCAACGAGTATCGCGACAGCCTGTCCACCCGCTCGGTCGAGGATTTTCAGGTCGGGGTGCGGGTCAATGTTCCGATCTTCACCGGCGGCAGCAATATCGCCAGCGTGCGTGCGGCCAAGGAAACGGCGGCGCAGCGCGAATATGAGGTCGATGACGTCCGGCTTCAGGTGCGCGAGAGCGTGATCGCGGCGCAGAAGCAGATGGAAACCTCGCGTCGTCGCGCCGAGGCGGCAAAACGGGCGATCGCCGCCAACGAACGGGCTGTGCGCGGGCTGAAGATGGAATATCGCGGCGGCGAGCGCACGCTGCTCGACGTGCTCAACGGACAGCGCGAGCTGGTCGACAGCCGCACCGCCTATGAGACCGCCCGCTACGACAGGGTGGTCGCCGAGCTCTTCCTGCTGGCGACGCTCGGGCGCCTGTCGCCCGAGCGGTTCGGCGTTCCGGCCGAGACCGTGGATCTACCCGTCCGCCTGGTGCCGACGATGGAGAGCTGGTCGCTCCGCCTGGAGAAGCGCGACTGACATCGAGGCTGGCATCGCGACTGGCAACGCATCTGAAAGCCCGCCCGAAAGCCGGGCAGTCCGTCCGGATGCGTCTTTCCCGTCACTGCCACTGGATCTGCTCGATCTCCTGGAAATCGATGCGGCTGCCGTCCTGCAGGTCGATGTAGCCGGCCGCATCCTGGGAGAGATCCAGCTGACCGTTGGCGCTGTTGTCGGTGAGAATGCTGCCCTGGGTGATCGTCACCGTCCAGTCGGTGCCATAGTCGCCGAGCTGCATGGCGCTTCCGTCGCCCAGTTCCAGGATATCGATCCAGCTGCTTCCGGCGCCGCCCGAAACCGTGTCGTTGCCGTCTCCCAGCGTATAGAGGAACAGATCCGACCCGTCGCCGCCATAGAGCGCGTCGTCGCCGGTTCCGCCAACGAGCAGGTCGTCGCCGGTCTGGCCGTAGAGCATGTCGTTGTCGGCCCCTCCGAACAAGCGGTCGTCGCCGCTTCCCGCATAAAGGCTGTCTCCGCCGGTGCCGCCGATCAGGAGATCATTTCCGCCGCCGGAATTCAGCGTGTCGTTGCCCGACCCGCCGTCGAGGCGATCATTATAGCTGCCCGACACGATGTGATCGGACCCGCCGTATCCGTAGACCTCTTCCGAGCCGCTGTAATCGTCGTCAAAAGCGCTGCCGAGCGACTCACTTTCTGAGGAGCCGCCTTGTGTCCTGCCGTAGAACCCGTCGACATAGACCCGGAAGGAGGTCGTCGCGCTCGATCCGTCCGTGGACAGCGCCGTGACACCGAGGTCGATGAAGGATTCGGTCGTGTGATCGAAGAGGGCATGGCTTGCCACGCGCACGACGCCGCTGTTGTCGATAGTGAAGCGATCGTCCTCCACCCGGTAGCTGATGCTGTCGTCGGGGTCCGCATCGCTTGCATAGGCGGTGATGCCGACAGCCGTCCCGGCTCCCGCTGTTTCGTGGATGCGGTTGGCTGTGCCGTTGGTATCCGTCGGTGCGGTTGCGCCGTTTCGTTCCATCGGATCGACGATCACCGGAATTACGGACTGCGTCGTTGCGGTGTCGCCGCCCAACGCCTCGGTCGCCGTCGCCGTCACCGTGAGCGACATCGTGCCGGTGTAGCTTTCCGGCGGTGTCGCCTGCAGCGCCGTCAGGTCCCAGCCGCTGACATCGATGCTGTCGCCATCCGCGATGACCGTCATCTGGTTGACGCCATCGCTCAAGACGGTTCCGGCGACGAGACCCGAGACGGTCACGCCCAGGGTTTCCGATCCGTCGGTGTCGGTGAGGCCCGTCGTGATGTCGGGGATGTCGATTGCCTGTCCCGCAGATCCGTGCGCCGCCCCTTGCGTGAATTCGGTCATCTGGATGTTGTCGAGGAACAGTCCGCGCCCGCCGCTCTGGTCGACGCCGGCCTCCCGGATTTCCAGACGTGCCGGATCGCCGTCGCCCGGCAACTCGATGGTGTAACTTTGCCAGACAGGCGTGGTCTGCCCCGATCCGTCGGCGGACACGGTCGCCACGACCACCCCGTCCCAGAGGATCTCGACCCGGCACACGCTGGCGTCATATCCGGGGCGTGCGGCATAGTCGAAGGTCAGCTCGTAGGTGCCCTCGGCATTGGTGTCCACCGTGCGGTAGATGTTCGGTGCATCCTGCCAGCCTTCGGCGTCCGGATCCGTGTTCAGCTCGATGTGGCTGGTCGAGCCGTTGCCGGAGGAAGCCTCGATGCCGTTGCGCACCTCGATGAAGTTGTCCGACTGCCAGCCGTCGACCGAGTTCACGAAACCGTCGGTGCTCTCGAAGGTCGAGTGGAACAGCACGGTCTGATTGTCGGCGACCGCGAGGGTCGGCGCGTCGGCGACCGCGGTAATGTCCAGCGTGGCGGTGGCTGAGGAAGAATATTCGCCGTCGCTCACGGTAAAGGCGAATGTCACGTCATTCGCGGCATGGTCCGAGACCGGCGTGAAGGTCCAGGTGCCGTCGCCGTTGTCGGCGAGCGTGCCATGGGCCGGGTCCACGGTGACAGTGGAGATCGACAGACCGTCGCCGTCCACATCGGAGCTGTTTGCCAGCAATTGCGTTGCGGTGATGGTCGTGCCGGTGTCCTCGGCAATGGCGCCGAGATCGACATTGCCGGCCTCCGGCCCCTCGTTCACATCCGTGACGTCGATGGTGAATTGCTGTTGGGATGTCGATCCGTCGCTCGAGGTGGCCGTGACGGTCACGACGACCGACGCCTCGCTTTCGTGATCGAACAGCGCGCCATCCGCGACGATCACATTGCCGTTGGCGTCGATCGCGAACCGCGGATCGTCGATCGCATAGGCCACCGTGTCGGAGACATTCGCGTCGTCGGCATGCACCGTGATGCCGGTGGCGGTTCCGGCCGTCGCGTCCTCGGCGATGGCGTTGCCGGCAGCGTTGGTGTCGGACACCGGTCCCACGGCCTGGGCAACGACGTCGCCGGCGAGCACGTCGCCGTCGGCGAAGCGGAAATTCTCCACGCCGACAACCGTATCCGTTCCTTCCGGCGAGCCGGGCCGCAGGTCCACAACGGTAAAGGTGCCATTGCCGTTGTAGGTGACATCGTAGTCGGACCGGTTGCCGGCATAGACGGCCGTGTCGGTTCCGTCGCCGCCGTCGATGAAGTCGTCGCCCGCGCCGCCTTCGAGGCTGTCATCGTCCTGCTCGCCATAGAGGCTGTCGTCGCCGCTTCCCCCGATCAGCGTATCGTCGCCGCCGCCGGCCCAGATCATGTCGTTGCCGGCGCCGCCGTCGAGATGGTTGGCATCCGTGCTGACGATCTCTCCGGGAGCGTCGTCGATCCGGTCGTCGCCGGCCCCGCCATAGACCGTATCGGCCCCGGTGCCATAGTCGATGCGGTCGTTTCCGTCGCCGCCATAGACAATATCGTCGCCCGCGCCGCTGTAGATCTCGCCGCCGTCGTCATGCGCGCGGATCGTCTCCGCCCCATCGGTGCCGGTGATGCTCGTCTCGCTGACCCCGGTGTCGGTGAAGGCGCCGTCGCCATCCGCCATCCGGTAGGTTTCAGCGACATCCGTCACCGAGACGACGAAGGTCTGCGCACTGCTCGACCCATCCGTGGAGGTCGCGGTGACGGTCAGGGACAGCGAGGGCTCGCTCTCGTAGTCGAAGCTGGCGCCATCGGCGACCCGCACGGTGCCGTCGGGATCGACGGTGAAGCGGGCGTCGTCGACGGAATAGCTGACGCTGTCGGTGACGTCGGCATCGGTGGCGCTGGCGACGATGCCGATGGCGGTGCCGCCGGTGGCGTCCTCGGCAAGCGTGTTTGCGCTGGTATCCGTGTCGGTGACGGGGGAGACGGCGCTTTCGTTCACGTCGGTGACGTTGACCGCAAATGTCTGCGAACTTGTCGACCCGTCGGTGGAGGTCGCGGTCACTGTGACGTCGATGCTGCCTTCCGTTTCTGCATCGAAGCTGGCGCCATCAGCGACGCGGACGGTGCCGTCGGGATCCACGGTCAAGCGGGGATCGTCGACGGAGTAGCTGACGCTGTCGGTCGCATCGGCGTCCGTGGCGCTGGCGACGATGCCGATGGCGGTGCCGCCCGCGGCGTCCTCGGCAAGCGTGTTTGCAGCCGCATCCGTGTCGGTGACGGGGGAGACGGCGCTCTCGTTCACGTCGGTGACGTTGACCGCAAATGTCTGCGAACTGGTCGAGCCATCCGTGGAGGTCGCGGTCACTGTGACGTCGATGCTGCCTTCCGTTTCCGCGTCGAAGCTGGCGCCATCGGCGACCCGCACTGTTCCGTCGGGATCGACGGTGAAGCGGGCATCGTCGACGGAGTAGCTGACGCTGTCGGTGACATCGGCATCGGTGGCGCTGGCGACGATGCCGATGGCGGTGCCGCCGGTGGCGTCTTCGGCAAGCGTGTTGGCAGCCGCATCGG